>JBDKHH010000297.1:0-16899 GCA_039797785.1 Bacteroidota bacterium
GTTCGATATTTACTTGTGGCTCAATAAACGTTAAACTACCCGTTTTACTCGATCCAACAACTGTTCCTGAAATTTTTCGTTTGTGTGTTGACAGAATCGTTAACACGCGACGATCATTTACGAATGCTTCTTTCGTATCTCCAAGCACATTTTCTTTCACCAAACGGCGAATTTCTTTGTCAAAGTTGCGATTGATTTGGTTGCGTACCGTTTTTATCTTCTGACGAATTTCATACAACAACTTAGAAGCATCATCTTTCACATTACCAGCGCGATCGAATACTTTATCAATAGCTTCGATGATTTCTGTTGTGAAATAGGCATTTTCAAACAGTGCCGACAAAAGTGGATAATCTTTCTCGCGTTTGTTGAAGAAATAAATTAAACTATTCACCAATTCAGATGCTCGCGAAATACGAATGTAACCTTCAAGTGAAAGGACAGAATTTTTTATCCCTAATAAACGTAATTCTATTTGCAATTCTTCAAAATCAAGTGCTGGAAAGGATTCTCCATCATTTCGAATAGACAACAATTCGTTGACTTTCTTCAAATCGATTTCAATCGAAGGAAAGTGATTGGAAGGACTTAACGAAGCCAATTTTTCTTTAGCCGTAGGTCCAACACCATATTCCACCAACCATTCCTGAATCGTTGAAAATTCTAAGTCATTAAGTGTTTGCTTATCGAAACAATCCATTTTTTTACACTGATCTTTTGTTATTTGCTGTATCACTCCTTTAACAAAGTTGAACCGTTAAAAGTTCGATTATTTCATATTTTTTGAATGAAATAGAGATTACACGCAAATTAAAGTTCAAAAATACAAAAAATCGTACCTTTAGGCTTGATTAACAAAACGAATAACTTTAACAAAAACCCTAGCATCATGAAAACAGTTTTTTTATTGATTGGTGGAGCATTACTTGTTTTACTGCAAATGAGTTTCAAACCAGCTGAAACGACCTATCCAAAAGTGTATTTTAAAGATCAAGTACTTGAAAATGAAAAATATAAAGTTTCATTAACGGATATTGTTGGTTTAGAAGGAGAATTAAAGGTAAAAGTAACCGTTGAGAATTTATCAGATGATTATTTGATGTATAAACCAACTGAATCTAGTTTGATGGCAAATGGTCAGAAAATAACGGCTTCAGAGAAATATTTGATGATTAGCCCACGATCTAAATCGTTTCGCGTACTTAATTTCAAAGGAAAGCAAATGAATTTATTGAAAGAATTCAACTTTAACCTACTTGGACTTTATATCATGAATGCGAATGGCCCAGATGTTGATTTTTCTACATTTAAATTACCAGCAAGTGTAAACGATGTAAATGAAAAAGATATTTTGTTGAGTCTAACAAATGTGAAAAAAGAATCGATTGAAACGCAAGCTAAATTCAAAGTAACATATAATGGAAACGATGCGTTGTATATGAGTCCATCAATGGTTTCTGTTACAATGCCCGATGGAACGACGTATGCGAATGAATTTAGAAATGAAAAACCATCCATTTTGTTGAAAGGAGAATCTGATAATATCAAATGTTATTGGCAACGCATGCCTGGCGGAAGCGCAAATGATATGCAGATGGTGGAAATGAAATTGAATTTTTCAAAAACCTTTAAAATCATTAAGCCTTTCATCTTAGCAGCTCAAGAAGGAACCGTTGTACTTGATGAGGCTTTAACAAAAGAAAAAAACAACTAATGAAATTACTATCTTTTAATGTCAACGGCATTCGTGCAATAACTCAAAAAAGTTTTATTGAGGATATGAAACGCGTGAATGCTGATGTGATTTGTCTACAAGAAACAAAAGCAACGGTTGATCAAGTTAAGGAAGCAGTTGCTGCGCTAGGAGAATACCATGTGTATGCGAATGAAGCGGAAAAGAAAGGGTATTCAGGAACCGCAATTTTGACGAAACATCAGCCAATATCTGTAACGTATTACATTGGCAAGGAGGAACATGATAACGAAGGTCGCGTAACTTGTGCAGAATTTGATGAATATTATGTCATTACGGTTTATGTGCCAAATTCTGGAAGTGAATTGTTGCGTTTGGGATATCGCCAAACGTGGGATCAAGAGTTTTTGTCGTATTTGAAAAGTTTGGAAGCGAAGAAACCCGTTTTGGTTTGTGGAGATTTCAATGTGGCGCACAAAGAAATTGATTTGGCACGACCAAAACAAAATTATAACAAAGCCGCGGGTTACATGCAAGAAGAAATTGATGGAATGGATGCCTTTACATCAAATGGCTTAGTGGATACCTTTCGTTCTTTGAATGGTGATGAGGTAAAATACTCGTGGTGGAGTTACCGAGCTGGAGCAAGAGGCAAAAACATTGGCTGGCGGATTGACTATTTTTTGGCATCAGAATCATTTATGCCGCGTGTAAAAGAAGCGTTTATCTTAAATGAGATTATGGGCTCAGACCATTGTCCAGTTGGAATAGAAATCATATAAACTAAAAAAGCCATTCGTCAATTGACCAATGGCTTTTTTATTATCTTAAAAAAGAATTATTGTTTTTTAGTACAACAAGCTTTTCCTTCTCCTGGTTTTGCGCAAGATCCAGTTGCAGTTCCTTTTTCAGCAGAACAACAAGCTCCTTTTTTCTTTTTCTTCTTTTTATCGTCTTTTTTAATTTCTGTTGAAACTCCGTTAGAAGCAGCGTAAGCTGTTGTAGCGATTGAACCTACAAATGTCATCAACGCAAGTGCAAAAAATACTTTTTTCATAGCTATTTGTGTTTATTTGTTGTGAATTTACAATAAATTATTTCAATTCTCCAATTTTTGTCAATTTAGCTTTTACAACATCGCCAATTTTAACATTTATTTGAGAATCAAGGGGTAAAAAGATATCAATTCGTGAACCAAACTTGATGAAACCAAATTCGTCTCCTGTTTTAACTTTTTGTCCTGGTTGAACATAATAACAAATTCTTCTAGCTACAGCGCCTGCAATTTGTCTGAACAACACTTCTTTTCCGGATGCATGCTCAACAACTACAGTTGAACGCTCATTGTCTGTACTACTTTTCGGGTGCCATGCAACAAGAAACAATCCTGGGTGATATTTGACATATTTAACCAATCCCGAAATAGGAGTGTAGTTAGCATGCACGTTCATTGGTGACATGAAAACAGAAATCTGAATGCGCTTGTCTTTAAAATATTCTCCTTCTTCAACTTCTTCAATCACTACCACTTTTCCGTCGGCAGGACAAAAAATGTCGTTTTCAGAATACACACATGTTCTCGCTGGAACTCTGAAAAATTGAATGATTAAATACGCCATTACCAAAGCGCCAAGAGTCAATACTAAAAACAACCAAAGCCAGCCTGTCGCAGTATATAAAAAGTAATTACCAATTTGTATTCCTGTTAACAAGGTTAGGCCAGTGGCCATAATTAAATATCCTTCTCTGTGTAATGTCATAACTTATTTCTCAAAAATATTCATACATCATTGCCCAACAATAAAAAAATGGGATGGCAAATAATGCGGCATCAAAACGATCTAAAATTCCTCCGTGTCCCGGTAATATTGAACCTGAATCTTTTATTTTTAAACTGCGCTTAAACAATGATTCCAGCAAATCACCGAAAATGGCACATGGTGCAATAAATGCAGCTGATACAATCCAAAATAGTTCGTTTCCTTGATTCACAAAGGCTCCAAAAACGTATCCTACAATCAAGGTAACCAATATTCCACCAATGGTTCCTTCCCATGTTTTCTTCGGTGAAATACGTTCAAACAATTTTGTTTTACCAAAATACTTCCCAGAAATGTAAGCAAAGGTATCGTTCGTCCAAATCAATAAATACATTCCAATGACCAAAGGCATGAAGTTGTTTTCCGTTTCGCGCAAGTTTAAATCGATTGTCAACCAAAAAGGCAACACGACATAAATAATTCCGAAAACGAGCACACTGATATTGATCAACGGATGTTCTTTCTTACGCCATAATTCAGCGAGAATAAGCGTGAAAAACAAAGGAAAAATAATGAGGACGGAAATGATTGGTAGCCACGCTAAACTGTAACCAACCAATAAAATGAAAATGAATAAACCAATGAAAACGCCGATTTCACGACTTACTTGAACAATTGTATGTTCTCTGAAAAGGTTGTAAAATTCCAATAAACCGAGTACCATGAAACCTGAGAAGACAATCGCTTGCGCATAAGGTCCCCACAAAATGGATCCTAACACGACGATTGCGAATATCGCTCCTGTGATTGCACGAAGCAAGAGGTTGTTCATGGGGCAAATTTAATCTTTTTGAACTTTACAGCCTAATTTCTTTAGTGCGAATGCACACATGGGGCATAAAAAAACTCCCAATCTGTCGAACAAACTGGGAGTTAATGTTGCTTATTTTCCTAGATAGGGGAATTGGTTTTATTTTTCTGTTTCGTCAGATGATTCATCGTCCTGAGAAGTTTTTAATTTTTCAATTTTCACTTCGTCAGCATTGGTTTCTTCAACCTTCGATTCATCAGCGTCTTCTTTTTCTTCACTAATAGAAGGTTCTGAAGCAGTGTGCTCCACCATGATTTCTTCATTTGTCTCTTCGTGAACAATAGCTTCAACTACGATGTCATCTTCTTTTTCCCACGCTCTTTTTCCGAAAATTTCAACTAAATCTTCTTTGAAAATCACTTCAGATGTAAGAAGTTTCTCCGCAAGTAAAGTTAATTTATCCTTGTTTTCAGTTAATATTTGAAGTGCTCGTTTGTATTGAGATTCAATCAATTTACTTACTTCTTCATCAATTACATGAGCCGTTTCATCTGAATATGGTTTCGTGAATGCATCTCTACCTTGAGAATCATAATATGAAATATTTCCGATTCGCTCGTTTAAACCATAAATACTAACCATCGCATACGCTTGTTTCGTAACCTTTTCTAAGTCACTTAACGCACCTGTACTAATTTTTCCAAAAATCAATTGCTCTGCAGCACGTCCACCTAAAGCAGAACACATTTCATCTAAAATCTGTTCCGTAGTTGTGATACTGCGTTCTTCTGGTAAATACCAAGCTGCACCTAATGATTGACCACGAGGAACGATCGTTACTTTCACCAAAGGATGCGCATATTCTAACAACCAAGAAATGGTTGCGTGACCTGCTTCATGGAAAGCAATTGCTTTTTTCTCTTCTTTGGTAATGATCTTATTTGTTTTCTCGATTCCACCAACAATACGATCAACTGCATCTAAGAAATCTTGTTTCTGCACAAATTTCTTGTCCTTACGCGCAGCAATCAACGCTGCTTCGTTACATAGGTTGGCAATATCGGCACCAGAGAAACCAGGCGTTTGTTTTGCAAGGAAATCGATATCAATTCCAGGTTCCAATTTGATTGGTTTCAAATGAACAGCAAAGATTTCTTTACGCTCATTAATATCCGGCATGTCAACATAAATTTGACGGTCAAAACGTCCTGCACGCATCAAGGCACTATCAAGAACGTCCGCACGGTTCGTTGCTGCCAAAATAATCACTCCTGAATTCGTTCCAAAACCATCCATTTCCGTCAACAACTGGTTCAAGGTGTTTTCGCGCTCATCATTTGATCCGAAACTATTGTTTTTTCCACGAGCACGACCAATCGCGTCAATCTCATCAATAAAGATAATCGATGGTGCCTTTTCTTTCGCTTGTTTGAATAGGTCACGAACACGCGACGCACCAACTCCTACGAACATTTCAACGAAATCAGATCCTGACAACGAGAAGAAAGGAACTTTCGCCTCACCAGCAACCGCTTTTGCTAACAATGTTTTTCCTGTTCCTGGAGGCCCTACAAGTAAAGCTCCTTTTGGAATTTTCGCACCTAGTTCAGTATATTTTTTTGGATTTTTCAAGAACTCAACAATCTCAACGATTTCTTCTTTAGCACCTTGTAATCCAGCAACATCTTTAAATGTAACGTTTGTCGATTTTCCTTTGTCGTATACTTGCGCTTTAGACTTTCCAATGTTGAAAATTTGACCGCCGCCACCGCCGCCGCCGCCACCTGACATGCGTCTCATGACAAACATCCAGATTCCGATGAACAACAAAATTGGCAATAAGAAGCTCAAAATGTTCATTAAGTAATTGACTTCTTCAACATCAACAAGTTGAACTGTAGGCAATTCTTTTTGATTTTTTTGCTTTTTGATGAAGTTCTCCGCTTCGATTTTTTTGTTTAATTCACTTAAATCTGCATCGAAATTCCCAGCATCTACAACGTTATGAATAAAGATCGGTTGCGATGATTTAATAGGGCTTTTAGTGCTTAAGTATTTTTTTAAACCTTGATATTGGTCTTCTTTCGAGTTTTTAATGTATTTCAATCCCTCATTGCTCACCTTAAAATCAACTCTCACTTTGTTGACCAATTGCGCCTCAGTTACGTATCCTTTTTCTGCTAAATCGAAAAATGTAGATTCGTATTTCACAGGGATTTCTCCTGCTGAACTCATGAAAAGGGAATAACCAATTAAGGTAATCCCAATAAAAGCATAAATCCAATAAATTGAAAAAGGACTTTTCTTTTTGTTATCTCCTTCTGCCATAATTTGTTAATTCAAGTTTGGTATGTCTGTACGTTTTGCATCAGCCCATAAATCTTCAAGATCATAGAATGGGCGCGCGTCTTTGTAAAATATATGGGCAACTACATTGATGTAATCGAGTAATACCCATTCGCTGTTTGTTTTTCCTTCAATATGCCAAGGCTTCTCAGATAATTCTTTACGCGTATGACGAGTTACACTTGTACTGATACCATCAACTTGAGTAGATGATTCTCCACTACAAATCACGAAAAAATCACAAACTGAATTTGAAATTTCGCGTAAATCAAGCACAACAATGTCCTTCGCTTTATTTTCTTGCATTCCCTCAACGATAGCATCACACAACACTTGGGAATTCACATCTTTCTTAATTTTTAACATTCAATTATTTTAAGCCTTACAAATCTAACTTTAAATTTTAATTTTAACCACTCAATTAACGTCACACTTTGATACATAAACGTCATGATTGGTCAAAAAATCATCCATTTGGATACGGTCGATTCAACCAACAATTATACTGCCAATCTACAAAAAGAAGGTAAAATTCAACATGGTACGGTAATTTTGGCAGATGAACAATCCGCAGGAAGAGGGCAAAGAGGCGCTTCTTGGACGTCTAGTGCAGGGGAAAACTTGCTTTTGTCTATCTATTTAGCCCCCGACAATCTGTCAGTAGTTGATCAGCCTGCTTTGACACACTTTATTTCACTTAGCTTGATTGATTTTTTAAGAAAAATTGGCATTTCCGGCAAAATTAAGTGGCCGAATGATATCTACGTGAACGATCAAAAAATTGCTGGAATTTTAATTGAAAATTCAATCAGATCATCGCGCATTTCCGAAACAATTATTGGTGTTGGATTGAATGTGAATCAAACAGCTTTTGATGCTGTGAATGCAACAAGTTTAAAAATACAAAGTGATCAGTATTTTCAGTTAAATGATGTGCTTTTTTCATGGATCCAAGAAATGAATGTATTGTGGACTGAATTGAGCAAAGGAAATCTTGAAATGCTTAAATCACGCTATAAACAGGAACTCTATTTGCTGAATGAGCCAGCGATTTATAGCGATGTAACGGGTGAATTTGAAGGAATTGTTCGTGACGTTGATGACAACGGATATTTAATCCTTGAAAAAGATACTGAACGAAAAAAATATGATTTAAAGGAAATTAAGCTTGTTGGTCGAAATAAACTTTAAGCTTATCTGACATGTAATTAAACAAGTTCGTTAATGGTTTTTCCACCATCATTTTAAGGAACATATTCACTTCACCATCAAATGCGATGTAACCTTCTGTTTTGTCGCCCTGAGGCTCTAAATGAAGCGTTAGTTTAAATGGAAATGGAGATTTTTCTCCAGAGCGCATGAAAATTTTGTGATTTTCCTCGGATCCATCTTGAATCAATGAAATCGTAACACCACCTTGCACTTTAAAAGAACACGATTCTGCTGTTGCTTTCCATTCAGTAATTTGATCTTGAGGAAGAATATGGATTAAGTTTTGAGAATCTTTTAAAAAGATAGCCACTTGCTCCTGACTTGCAGCAACATTCACTCTTGTACTATCGATTTTCATTCCCATCTTATTTTTTCCACGTTTCTGGTTGATCTTTCCATTCTCTTAATGAACCAAGATCATTTTCAGTGATATATTCTTTTTTCAACGCCTCTTCAACCAAGTAATCGTAATTGGTTAAAGTTACATAAGGACAATTCGCTTTTTTGAAATTCTCATCCGCAACTTTGAATCCGTACGTGAAAATTGCAATTAACCCTTTCACATCCAATCCAGCCTCTTTCAATGCTTCAATTGCTTTAATCGAGCTTCCGCCAGTTGAAATCAAATCTTCAATCACAACAACTTTTTGACCTTTTTCGAAATATCCTTCAATTTGATTACCCATTCCGTGGCCTTTTGCAGAACTACGAATGTAAATAAACGGTAATCCAAGTTCTTGAGCAACCAAAGCACCTTGAGCAATTCCTCCTGTTGCAACTCCAGCAATAACATCCGGTTTCCCGAAATATTCAACTACCGCTTCAGAATAACCTTGGCGAATAAATGTGCGAATATTAGGGAAAGAAAGCGTTATTCTATTATCACAGTAAATTGGAGAATTCCAACCAGACGCCCATGTAAATGGATTATTTGGCTGAAGTTTTACAGCTTTAATTTGTAACAAAAATTCTGCTACTTTTAGGGCTTTATCGTTATTCAAAATCATGGCCGCAAATGTACAAAGTTTTTATAGAAAATAGACCGATAATTTTTGCACAAAATGATGCTTTATTAACAAATACCTATTGTATAGCATCAGAATTATTGGAAAAGGGAGAAGAAGATTTAGCCCTTATTGTTAAAAGTGTTCCAAAGAAAAAAAGCATTGTTGTTCTTTCTGATCAGATAGAAGAGGAATTCGCACGTATTTTCAAAGAGTACGATTTTATTGAAGCTGCGGGTGGAATTGTGAAGCGCAAAAAGAAATATCTGTTCATCAAACGCAACGGTTTTTGGGATATTCCTAAAGGAAAATTGGAAAAAAAGGAATCTATCGAAGAAGGAGCGATTAGAGAAATTGAGGAAGAATGCGGTATTACAGAGCCAATCATTGAAAATCGAATTGGAATTACGTACCATACGTATCGTTATGAAGGTAAACCGACGATTAAAAAAACATATTGGTTTGCTTTGACCTACGATGGTCCAAAACAATTAAAAGGTCAATTGGAAGAAGGAATAACGAAAGTTGAGTGGTTGAAATCGGACGAGTTGAAAAAGGTTGTGAAAAATACTTTTCCATCGATTTTAGAAGTTATTCAACTGTATTTTGAGCAGAATAAAAGTTCAAAATGAGTTTTGGCGGAATTTTTGTAAACGATAATTTCGAAATTTTTTGTTAAATGTAAATTCATCAGAAAGATTTATTGTAATCTTGTTAAAAAAAGTAAACTATGAAAGTTATATTGTTCGCGCTAGCCTTAGTACTTGGAGCACAAGTAAATGCTCAAGAAGTTAAGACAGAAACAGAGAAAAAAGAGCAGGTTAAAAAAGAAAAAGCTCCGAAAAAGAAAAAAGGAATCACATTCACAACTTTAGAAATTGTTAGAAATGAAATTCCTTACGGATCTGAAGAGTTATTCGTTTTTGAATTTAAAAACGAATCGAAAACACCAGCAATTATTCAAGGGGTTCAAACAAGTTGTGGTTGTACAACAGCTAAAAAACCTGAAGAGCCAATCAAACCAGGAAAAAAATCTGAGATTTCAGTTAAGTATGATACGAAACGTGTTGGTCAATTCACAAAAACAATTACTATCACATCAAATATTTCAGAGCCAATTATTTTGACGATTAAAGGAACTGTATTGCCTCAAGAAGGTGCAGCACCAACAAGTAATCCTCAGCATTAATTAGTTGAATTAAAACGTATTTATTTCCAACGTCAATTGGAGATAAACGATAAAAGCCGGTGAAGTTCATCGGCTTTTTTTATGTCAGTACTTTTTTAATTCGGTATGACAATACAAAAAAAAAGGTTGGATTAACTATCCAACCTTTTCAATTATCGTTATTAAATAGATTTAACCTCTATTCGCAATTCTAATTTCGTGTAACGTAGAGAAGAATATAACCCCGTAACCACAAGCTAACATCAAGTGGAAAGGCAACATTCCTAAATCTCCATAAACGGCTCTAATAACCGCTGTGTAACCAAATACAATCATCAAGATTCCTTCTGCAATGTTGATGATAGACAAGCTTTTCTTATCGTATTTGTTTCCTTTAAATTCACTTTTCTTAGAAACGTTGAATTTTGGTGTACGAACGAATGAACTTTTAATTCCTAAGTAACCTTCAATTACTGCAACTGTATTACTCAATGAAAGACCCATTGATACAACTAAGAATTGGAAGAAACGACCTACAAAACGGAAAAATGAACCTAAGGTATTGCTTGATTTATCTCTAAATGAATGCCAGTAATAGAACATCAAGAATACTGTACTTACGATGAAAATACCCATGTACTGTAAGATGTAATTCAAATCAGAGAAACTGTCTTTGATGTGAAGTACAACCAAACTCAATAAAGAAATCGTTAAAATGAAAACGAATACTGTAGAATTGAATAGGTGAGAAAGACCATGAATACGATCCGACATTTTTACACCTTTCGCAGTTAAAAGTGTTTTCCACATTTTCACGAAACACTCAGCTCCACCTTTCATCCAACGGTGTTGTTGACTTTTCAATGCTGACATTGTAATTGGTAACTCAGCTGGTGCAATTACATCTTCTAAGTATTTAAATTTCCATCCTTTAATTTGAGCACGGTAACTTAAATCTAAATCTTCAGTTAATGTATCGTGTTCCCAACCACCAGCGTCTTCAATACATTTTTTTCTCCAAACACCACCTGTTCCATTGAAGTTGATGAAGTGTCCAGCAGAATTTCGTCCTCCTTGCTCAATTGCAAAGTGACCGTTTAATCCAAATGCTTGAAGTTCTGTTAAAATCGAGTAATTTTTGTTGATGTGTCCCCAACGTGTTTGCACAACTCCAATGTTCTCATCTTGGAAAGAAGGCATCGTTTTTTGTAACCAATCAGCATCAGGAATGAAATCGGCATCGAAAATGGCAATAAATTCTCCTTCAACACGGTCCATTGCTGCGTCTAATGCTCCTGCTTTGTAACCAGTACGATCTACACGATGAATGTGTTGAATATTTACGCCCCTTGCAGCTACTTCAGCAACTTTTTTCGCAATCAAATCTTTTGTTTCATCTGTTGAATCATCCAATACTTGAATTTGCAATTTGTCAGCTGGATAATCTAATTGAGAAATTGTTTCAATGATTCGATCTGAAACATACATTTCGTTGAACATCGGTAACTGAATTGTCACTTTTGGAGTTGTAGCAGGATCGTAAACAGGTTTTACTTCCGTTAATTTTTTCTTTTTGTTCTTTACGTATGCAATTGCCAATGATAATTGAAGCACACTATAGAAGAAAACAAGAAGCAAACATAAACCATAAATTGTCAAAACAACTTTAGCGACAACGTGTGACCAGAAATGCTCTTGAACATATACTTTTCCATTTTTCAATGTTGTTTTACGATCTCCCCAATTGAATAACCAAGAAACTTTCAAAGAAGTTGGAATTGGTTGTCCAAAAGTAAAGTTGTTCAAATGGTCTGTTGTCAATTCAACATTTTGCTTGATATCCGTGTAGTCTTTGTCCGTTACGTGAAGCGTATATTTTCCTAGTGGAACATTCTTGAATGCGAATACACCTTCGTCGTTTGTTTCGGCTTTGAACGTTTTTTTGTTGTCATTACTACGTAACTCTAATTCAACCTCATCCGCAACATCTCGTGTGCGTTGATCTATCATTGTTCCAGTAACTAATTTTGAAACTTGCGCTTGTGAACTAACCGCAATAAAAAGGGCAAAAATTACAAAATGTATCTTTGTCATAAGGTTGATAAAATAATAGTAAATACCAAAGGCGACAAAGTTAGCTAAAAACACTATTCTTTAATGCAAATTGGATAATATTTGTTTGATTTTTTTTTGAGCAAAAAAGCGGAACTCCATTCCGACTAAAATCCCTGATAATAAAGGGACTAATTCAGGAAGGTTTTTTGAAAAAAGAAAATCCGTGTTTCAAAACGGAATGACCAAGTTGAAACACGGATTTTTAAATCACTTATAAATTGAAGTTATTTCCAAACTCCCATTTTGTTGAATTTTTCAATTCGATCATCTATGCGTTTTTCTGGAGCAACTGTTTCTAATTCACTGATGTACGATTTAATCGCATTTTTAACGATACTAAACATTTCATCGTGATTTCTATGTGCTCCATTCAATGGTTCCTTGATTACATCATCAACCAAACCGTTGTTTTTCATGTCTGTAGAAGTCAACTTAAGTGCATCTGCTGCTTTTTCTTTGTAATCCCATGATCTCCAAAGAATTGAAGAACAAGATTCTGGTGAAATTACAGAGTACCAAGTGTTTTCCAACATTACAACTTTATCTCCAACGCCAATTCCTAACGCACCACCAGAAGCTCCTTCACCAATGATGATACAAATAACTGGAACTTTAAGACGCATCATTTCATAAATGTTACGCGCAATTGCTTCTCCTTGTCCACGCTCTTCTGCTTCTAATCCTGGAAATGCTCCTGGAGTATCAATAAAAGTTACGATTGGTTTATTGAATTTCTCCGCCAATTTCATCAAACGCAATGCTTTTCTGTATCCTTCTGGATTTGGCATTCCGAAATTACGGTATTGACGCATTTTTGTGTTAATTCCTTTTTGTTGTCCGATAAACATAACCGTTTGACCATCTAACAACCCAAAACCTCCAATCATTGCTTTGTCATCCTTTACTGAACGATCACCATGCAATTCTTGAAATTGATTGTTGGTAATTGCATTGATATATGCTAAGGAATAAGGACGATCTGGGTGACGTGATAATTGAACACGTTGCCATGGTGTTAAACCAGAAAATATTTCTTTTGTCTTATCAACCAATACTTTTTCAAGTTCATTGATTTTGTCAGACATATCAACTTCCGTGCTCGCACCAATTTCTTTGGTTTGCTCGATTTGTTCTTCCAACGCTTTAATCGGCTCTTCGAAATCTAAGTAAACTGCCATAATTCATTATTTTGAGGGGCGAAAGTTACAAAAATAGTTTAGTTCTTCTACTTTTGTTGTATGATATTATTTCCACCAGCGAAGATTAATTTGGGTTTGAATGTTCCGTTTAAGCGGGAAGACGGTTATCACGAAATAGAAACGTGCATGTATCCAATTCCCTTTTTGGACATTCTTGAAATTTTACCAGCTGAATCGTTTTCTTTTCTGCAAACAGGTTTAGTTATTCCTGGAAATGATTCAGACAACTTGTGTGTGAAGGCATTCAAGCTAATGAAGGAACGCTTTTCTATTCCTCCGGTTTATATTCATCTGCGAAAAGAAATTCCAATGGGTGCGGGAATGGGCGGTGGTTCTGCAGATGCAGCTTATGTATTGAAAGGTTTGAATGAATTATTTGAATTAGCAATTTCTGAGGAAGAATTGGAACAGATGGCGGGAACACTTGGAAGTGATTGTCCATTTTTTATCAAAGCGGAACCACAAATAGCAAAAGGAAGAGGTGAAATCTTATCATCTTGTGCGCTTACCTTGAATGGATTTTATGTGAAAATTGTAAATCCAGGAATTCATATTGGAACAAGAGAGGCGTATGCTGGAATTCAATTCGGTGAGTTGTCAAAATCAATTAAAGAAATTGTGGAAGGCCCAATAAATGATTGGAAAGACTTACTGAAAAACGATTTTGAAACACACATTTTCGAAATACATCCATCCTTGTCAACGCTCAAAAATCAACTGTACGCAGAAGGAGCCGTTTATGCAGCAATGTCAGGAAGTGGCTCAACGATGTTTGGGATTTTCAAAAATGAACCACGTTTGACGTTTGAATCTACGGATGGCTTTGTCGAAAAAATTGTCCGTTTAAATTAAAAACTACTGTTTTACAATGCGTTTTGTTGCGGCGATTCCGTTTTGAGTAACAAATTTGAGCAAGTAAATCCCGTTCGTAAACTCTTCTAAGTTTAAATTGATAGTTGACTCAAAGCTGAACGCACCAATTATTTCTTTTCCAAATAAATCATAAACGGTCACATACATCTGTTCTGAAGAAAATTCCTTGATGGTAAAAACTCCAGTTGTAGGATTTGGAAAAACATCGATTTGGGTATCAATGGACAATTGATCCAAACTTGCCGTGCTATTCGGATCAGTTTCTAAATGAGAAATACCGCCTAAATCTTGACCCACGAACAAATCTAAATAAGCATCATTATCGATGTTGTTCACCCAAAACGAGCTGTAAGCACCAACATTCATATTCAGATAATTCGATGAAACAAGATTGAATTGATCACCTGAAGTTAAGTGGTTATCGATATCAGAATAATAGAACAATTTTCCATCAACTCCGCCCAGAAAAAGGTAGGTAGTATCATTGTAATTGAAGAAATGGGGTACTGGAAAACCATCTGGAGAAGTTGTTGCAATGTCAATATTTCCCAGTGTATCATTCACAAGTGTAAAGCTTGGGCTTGTTGATGTCCCACTATTTTCGTAGTATGCAATTTCACCAGTTTTCTTTCCTAATATCAAATCTAACTTTCCGTCTTTGTTTAAATCAAATAGTTGTGGACTTACATATTGGCCTCCAGAAATTGGAGTGCCTGTATTGTCTTGATAATTGACGATTGGCGTATCGAATGAAATTGCAGGTGCAACACTGATATTTTCATAATACGAAAGACTACCATTCTCTAAACCTAAAATCATGTCTTTGTCACCGTCATTGTCTAAATCACCAAAGGTTGGAAGCATTCTTAAGCCTAAACCTGCTGAACTTAAATTCATGAAATCATCATCAACCAATGTGAAAAAAGGATTCGTTGCCGTGCCCGTATTTTTATAATAAGCAATACTTCCTTCTTTGTTCAAAGGAGCTTTAAAACGGAAGAAATTGCTGACCAACATATCTTCTAAACCGTCTTGGTTCAAATCAACAAATACGGGAACCGAACCCGTTCCATGTTCAACCATTTCATTTTGTAAAAAAGCATCTGTTTGATATACGAACGTTGGATTAGCCGTTGACCCCATGTTTTTATAAAACCAAACACTCGTTTCATTTTCTGAAACATTTTTAGCATTTGCACTAACAATCAAATCTTTTTTTCCATCAAAATCGGTATCAACGAAAAAAGCAGCTGGAAACATTGTCATGTCTACAGGCTGAGAATTGTTTGGAAATGAATTATCAACACTGATCATCATTGAATTTGTGTTAGGAGCCGTTCCTCCATTCAACAATAAATTCAAATTGTTAAAGGATACATCTCCCAGCACCAAATCCATCACACCAGAATTATCATAATCAAGCGCAAGTACTGTTGATCCTGAATGTTTTGGTTCTACAGTTGTCGGTTTTTTATCACTCGAATTTGGTCCTTCAGGCAATTCTGCACCAGGTATATTTCCTGTAATGCAAGGTGAATTTGGATCATTTAAATAAAGTGAACTGGTATTTAAATCTTCTCTGAAACCACCCCAACATTCATTCATCAATTTGAATTCTAGTGAATCTGGTATTCCATACAGCTCCATACTTTGATTTTGATGATATTGCATATGCTCTCCACCAATGTGAAACGTTAAAACATCAATGTCTCCATCAAAATCAACGTCAATAATTGCAGGAATATCAGCCGAACTCACATACAAGTTTAAATTCATTCCCCAATTATCGGAATACAACAATTCTTCTGCCACTTCCCATTGTAAACCTGTTGATAAACTACCTGTATTTTTATAAACTTTGATTCCACCAACCCCGTATGTAAATAAATCTTTTTTTCCATCATTGTTGTAATCAACCATTGTTGCTCGATAGCGAATGTCTGAAGGGAAGGAATTGTCCGTTTTGGTTTTGAGGACATAACGATTTTCTGAATTGACAACCTCGTTCGAAAAAACACGAATATTATTACTGCTTCGGTCAAAAACAAAAAGGTCTAAATCACCATCGAAGTCATAATCGAAATCAGAAAATTGAGCATAATTTAAACCTCCTGCCCAAGGAAGTTTAAGTGTATCCATTCCAACTTTAACCGAAATTTCGTTGGAGTATTCAAAATTAAATTGTGCTTCTAATTGATTGAAAAATAGCAAGGTGACACAAATACATAAAATCTTTCCCATGGCTGTTTAACGTCTATACGTTTCAAATATTCAATTTAGAAATCCAAGAACCTTTTGATTGTCGTGCTCATCAAAGGCAACTTTATATCTGCAAATTAGTCAATTTCGTATACAAATAGAAAAAAATGAAAAATTTATCACTTGCAATCTTTTTATTAATTGGAACAATTGGTTTTTCTCAAGACAGTGTTTCAGTTCTGTTTATTGGGAATTCATATACCTATGTAAATGATTTACCATCGGTATTTTCTCAATTGACAATTTCTTTGGGTGATGAAGCAACAGTTGATTCAAAATCGAATGGAGGATTTACGTTTCAGAATCAATTGAATGACGCAGCAACGCATACAAAAATACATGCGAAGCCTTGGGATTTTGTTGTTTTGCAAGGACAAAGTCAGGAACCATCATTTCCAACGTCACAAGTCAATTCGTCTACCTTGCCACCGGCGGTTTCGTTAGCGGATAGCGTATATT
>JBDKHH010000298.1:0-5175 GCA_039797785.1 Bacteroidota bacterium
TTCTTAGTGGCAATTATCAATGTTTTCATGTTTTTACTGGCGATTTCAATCGTATTAGCCATTTTCATTTCGAATTGGGTTACAGCACCTTTGCGCCTTTTACAAGAGAATTTTGCCAATATTCGATTCGGAAAACACAATCAACAAATCTCCTATGACAAGGATGATGAAATTGGTGCTTTGGTAAAAGATTACAATCAAAAATTAGAAGAATTAGAATTTACAGCTCAACAATTGGCGCAAAGTGAACGTGAATCTGCATGGCGAGAAATGGCGAAACAAGTGGCACACGAGATTAAAAATCCGTTAACGCCAATGAAACTGAGTATTCAACAATTACTGCGCGTATATGATCCAAATGATCCATCTTCGGAGCAAAAAGTACAAAAAGTTGCAAACTCGATCATTGAGCAAATAGATGCTTTGACTAAAATCGCCAATGAATTCTCCAATTTCGCGAAAATGCCTCGTCCAAACGAAGCTGCAATGGATATTATCCCTGTCATTGAAAACGTAATCGAAGTATTCAAAGAAGAGGTGAATTGCACATTTGAATTGAAAAAGCAACTTACTGTCGCACATGTCTTTGCGGATAAAGATCAAATGGTTCGCACATTCAACAATCTGATTAAAAATGCCATTCAAGCGATTCCTGAAGATCGTCAAGGTAGAATTGTTGTAACCATTGATCAACTAGAGAACAATGTTCGTATTCGCATTTCAGATAATGGAACAGGAATTTCGGATGATAAGCGCATGAACATTTTTGTTCCCTATTTCACAACAAAATCTACAGGTACAGGATTAGGTTTAGCGATGGTGAAACAAATCATTGATAACCACAATGGCTTGATTTATTTCGAAGCAAATCAACCTGAAGGAACAACATTCATTGTTGAATTACCAATCGTTCAAGCATAAAAAACCGGACGCTTGAGAGAACGTCCGGCTCGATTTGAGAAAACCATTTTGTCTCGTTTGACAAAAATGATGTACGTTATGTTGGAGAATTACGCCAAGATATAATACAGAATTAGGATAAGGTCAAGGCTCACACACACTGTAGCAGCTCCCATAATCCAACGCATTGGAGAAACGGCCAATAATAAACTTAATGTTGCCATCGTTGGAACAATTACTGCTGTTAGTGCTACCACATTATTGATTGCGCCTAACCCAACTGCTATTCCACCCAAACATCCAACAATCGTTAGAATCACACAGATTAATCCAAATCTATTGAATTCTGAATCGCTAAAAATTCGTTCAAATTTACTTTGTGGTTGTGCTTTAACTTCCATAAATCTTTCTGTTTTAAAGTAATAGGGCAAAGTTGAAGAATGGACAGTCTCGAAAAAATGAGTTCAATTAGCAGAAAAACTGATTTTTATCAAGAAAAAAACTGACCTAACTGATTTCCAACTAGTTGTGTTTAGTCTAATCGAACAGTTTTGGTCCTTCGTCGATTTTCCAAATCAAAAATTCAAATTAATTGATACATTTGTCTCAGAAGGGAATGGAAGACTCAAAAAAAATAGCCGTAATCGGAGGTGGAAGCTGGGCTACTGCGCTTGTCAAGATATTGTGCAATAATTTATCTTCCGTTAATTGGTGGATGCGTAACGAAGGAGCTGTTGCTCATATTTTAAAATATCGCCACAATCCGAATTATTTACAATCAGTTGAATTTGATCTAAATAAAATCAATGTAAGTACGGACTTAGAAGAAATTATTCGTCCAGCTGACATTGTCATCATTGCTAATCCATCTGCTTTTCTTACAAAGATTTTTGAAAATTTCCCGAAAGAAGTAATGAAAGATAAAATTGTCTTTTCTGCTGTAAAGGGAATTATTCCAGAATACAATGCTATTCCAGCTCGATTTATACACAAAACGTTTGGTACGCCTTATGACAATATCGGAATCATTTGTGGTCCTTGTCATGCTGAAGAAGTTGCCTTAGAGCGTTTATCTTATTTGACAATTGCTGGACAAGACGAAGACATCGCTGAAGAAATGGCCGAGTTATTGGCTTGTCGCTATATCAAAACAACGGTTTCAGATGATTTATTCGGAACCGAGTTATCCGCAGTTTTAAAGAACGTTTATGCACTGGCATCTGGTATTTGTTCAGGCTTAGGTTACGGAGATAATTTCCAGGCAGTTTTGATTTCGAATGCTATTCAAGAAATTGAAAACTTCATTGATGAAGTGAGTCCAATTCACCGCGATGTAAAATCAAGTGCTTATTTAGGCGATTTGCTGGTAACAGCTTATTCCAAGTTTTCACGTAATCGCACATTTGGTTACATGATTGGAAAAGGGTATTCGGTTAAAACAGCTCAACTTGAAATGGATATGATTGCTGAAGGTTATTACGCGACGAAATGTGTAATGGAAATCAACAAGAAATTCCAAGTGGAAATGCCAATTGTTGAAGCGGTTTACAACATCCTTTACGAACGCATCTCACCGGTAATTGAAATGCGCATCTTGACCGACAAATTAAGTTAAGGCTTAATTTCCGACTCTTTTTTATACCCCAAATAAACAATTTTATAGGAATAATCTGGATGCTCCCCGTTCATTGTTGGAGCTAATGGTTTCAATTTTCCAGATCCTGAGGTAGACAAATATTGCGTGAATTGTGCTACTGGTAGTGACGTGTTTTCGTTTGCCACAGTTGAATAAAATTCAATTTTGTACCAATTGCGCTTTCCAGTAAACAATTTCATGCTTGATTTCTTCAGTCCACTGATTTCAAAATTCATTTGATCTTCTAGAAGAATCTCTTTTCCACCAACTTCGGAATAGTTATCAGAATAGCCATCAAATCCAGTTAAATCTTCGTGATGATATACATCATTGTAAACACGCGGTATACAAGCATATTCGTTGAAATCTCGAGGAAAACCATCTTTATCCACTGCGAAATAACAGGGTTTACTTTCAGAAGTTGTATTATTTACCAAATGGCTCATGCATGAATTTGTCGGTACTAAATTCCGCCAATAGTAGCTTGCGTTATGCACCCAACCCAAAATGGATTCTTGATTTTCACTAACCAATGCATAGTTTTCAATTAATCGGTTTTTTCTAGCGAAATCAGAACCATCTTTAGCAAATTCATTGTTTTCCCATTTCTGAGGTTGAAAATTTCCTTCGCGCAAATTCACGCCTTGAAAAAATAGAGTCAATGGCCTCAAATCAAGGTGATAGCCAAAATCATGCACTCCACCGTCCCACCACCAATCCATTCCGGTACCAAAATCACCCATCATCGCAGTTGACCAAATACTATTGTGGTATTCAATTCCTGTGCAACAATACATTGCAATTTTACCAGGCCCCATTTCCTCCAGCATAATTGGTTTGTGATACGAATCCCAGTATTTTTCTATTTGATCGTAACGTTTCTTGTAATTGATGTCTTTCGTTTCACCGTAATTGTGCACGGCTACAACATCAGATAACTCAAAAAATCCTCCGTTCCCTTTATTTTCTAGACTAAAAGGTGTAGCGTATGAATGCACAAAAAGGGTATTTTTATTCAGTGCTGAATCAATATATGCTTGTTGATCTGCAATCCATTTTAGTAAAACAGATGCCGCTTCTTCTTCGGTTTTCGTTCCACCATCTTTAAAATCTGATCCAGGCTCATCATCCGACATCATTTTTGAATACCATCGATCCACTTCAGAATAGCTATAGAATGCCATATTTGGACTATATCCCCAACGCGCAAACATGTAACGAAGATTGTTGCGTTGCCATCTTAAGACCTCTTCATTTGTGAAGTACTCTTCAACCGATTTTAAATCAAATGCAATTCGATATGGATTCGTTGACCATTTGCATGGATCCCAATCATTCAAATCCATTACTTCAACATGGTGACGAAATAAGGTGAAGTAAACGCCATTGTTTTCACATTCTTCCAACAAGCGATCAAAACCCATCATTTCATCCATTTTTCCAGAATAATTGTCATAAACTGGCCAATCTGGAAGTGCCGCTTGTCCTCCCATTTCAAAACGCGTGAAATTTCCACCAACTTCAATCAGTTCTTTCAGTCCTTTCACTTGACGATTCACCTGTGATGGTAAATATGTGCAACCACCACCGCTTGAAATATTGTTGGAAATTGCAAAAAACGGTTCTTTCGTTTCGCTGTAATACATCCATCGATCTTGGTCAGTTCCAGTAGCTGAAATTGTTAGATAACCCTTGTGATTGGACGAAACACATTCTATTTGTAAACCTTTTACTAGTTGATAGGTCTTCGTGCCTTGAATAATTTCCACTTCCATTCTCCAAGTTCCCGCTTGATTAGGTGCAAATCGAACTCGCCATGGGAAGCTGGTTGTGTCAGATTGATATTCATTGATGTATTTTGATGGCTCTAATCCTTCTGTTCTCAAGACTGGCTTAAATGGTTTATAATAAAAACCGAAGCAAGTAGTTTTTTCACCACTTGGTGCATAAAAATGAACACGAAAATCAATTTGTTCTGGGTCAAACGGATTGATTCCCGATTTTGTACCAATAAAAAAGTTTTCGATACGTGTTGTTAATACACTTGGCAATTTAAACGCATATTCCAGTCGTTTGTATTTTTCAATTTGACCAGTTTCTCCATGTTTATCAACTCGATAATAACCAAAATCTGAATATTCTTGGGCGACAACACGTGTAACACTATTTGCAAACACAATGGAAAGGAGAAAAACTACAAAGCGCATATAATTGGATTTTAAGTCGTTCAAAGAAACAACATTTTAACCAATAAATCCAAAATTCAAAAATTCACTTATTCACGTTTAATCATTGATAAAATGAACTGTGTAACTCTAGTTTAATTACTAATTTTACCAAAAATTCAAGTTCATGAAAGTTTTCAAATTTGGTGGTGCTTCTGTGAAAGATGCCAACGCTGTTCGCAATGTTTCCGATATCCTTTCTTTGTTTGACGGGGAAAAGATAACTGTTGTAGTTTCTGCAATGGGTAAAACAACAAACAAATTGGAAGAAGTTGTCAATGCTTCTGCCAACCGCGATCGAAAAATGTACATGGCCTTGGTGGATGATTTGTATGATTTTCATATCAAATTATTGGGCGAATTGTTTCTAGAAAAACACTATGCAATCTATAATTTGATAGATGATATTTTTGA
>JBDKHH010000299.1:0-3251 GCA_039797785.1 Bacteroidota bacterium
CTAATCTAATGAAAATAAAACGAATAAACAAATAAAATGTTTTATTGCGTCGAAACTATTTTAGTTTTTTTCATTCCTTTGTTCAATGAAAAAAGTAAGTCGACGTTCGTTTATTCCTTCTCTGGGAGCTTTGCTTGTATTACCAGCGTTGACTTCACTATCTAAAAAAGTTGATGAAAATCTTTTGCCAATTTATCCAAAAGGATTAAAAAAAGGATCAACAATTGGATTGTGTGCGCCAGCTGGACCATCTCATGATTTGACCGAGATTGATGGATTTAAAAAATTTCTCATCGATAAAGGTTTTAATGTAAAAGAAGGGAAGCACATTCGAAAGCATCTTGGGTATTTTACTTCTACGGATACTCAACGAGCAGAAGAATTTATGGAATTAATTAAAGATTCATCCGTTGATGCAATTTTCTTTACCCGCGGAGGTTGGGGCTGTGCTCGTATTCTTGAATTACTTGATTATGACTCCATCCAAAACAATCCAAAAATAATTCTTGGCTTCAGCGATATCACATCATTGCTTATTGCAATTACACATAAAACTGGTTTGATTACGTTTCACGGACCAAATGGTAACGCAAGTTGGGAACAGCCCAGCTATCAGTGGATAGAGAAACTTCTCTTTTCTGAAAATCCTATTTTGTTTGAAGCTAAAGGTTTGCAGACTACTTCACAAAAAACTATTATTTCGGGCATTGCCGAAGGTAAATTAATCGGTGGGAACTTGAGTGTTATTTGTGGCATTCTCGGCTCAAAATATGTTCCAAGTTGGGAAAATAAAATTTTGTTCTTAGAAGAAGTAGCCGAAGAACCGTATCGTGTTGACCGCATGTTGACACAATTGAAACTGAATGGTGTTTTAGATCAAATATCGGGAGTTGTACTCGGTCAATTTAAGAAATGCCTTGCGGAAGAACCGAATTGGGCTTTTACGGTAGAAGAAGTGATTGAACAGCATTTTGGAAACTTAAAAATTCCAGTTTTCACAGGCGCGCCTGTTGGCCATGTGAAGGACAAATATATTTTGCCAATCGGTCAAAACGTTCAAATAGATGCGGATAAATTTACAATTCGCACATTATCAAAATCAGTTACTTTATAATTTTTCTTTGTGAATCGAATCGAACGAATTTCGGCAATTCTAATTCAATTGCAATCCAAAAAAGTGATCAAGGGTCAAGAAATTGCTGATCGTTTCAATATCAGTTTGCGAACCGCCTATCGCGATATTCGCGCGCTGGAAATTTCTGGTGTTCCAATCACAAGTGAAGCAGGAGTTGGATATTCACTTGTCGATGGTTACCGCCTTCCTCCCATTTCTTTTACACAAGAAGAAGCTAGAGCCTTTTTAACAGCCGAAAAATTAGTGGATAAATTTACAGATTCGACAACCACAAATGATTATCAATCTGCTTTGTATAAAATCAAATCAGTCTTAAAAACTGCTGACAAGGAACATTTAGAGGATTTAAATGATACAATCCAAGTTGTGAAAAGATTTGATATACCAACATCAGAAAATTCATTTGACCATCTGCCCGCATTACTTAAAAGCATCGCATCTAAGAAAGTAGTGAAACTGACTTATTTTGCGAATCACAATCAAGAAACATCGGATAGAAAAGTTGAGCCAATAGGTGTTTATTTGATGGGAAATCATTGGTATTTGATTGCATATTGCTTGTTACGAAAGGATTATAGAAATTTTAGAATCGATCGAATTAAAGATAGCCAAATGTTAAACGAAGAAATTTCCAAAAAACATCCTTCATTAAAGAAGTATTTAAAAGAGCACATTACCTCCAAAGAAGGAATATATACGATTAAAATCAGAGTTGAAAACACCTCAATGTGTTATTTCGGCGAACAAAAATACTATCACGGTTTACTTTCAGAAAAACGCCTTAAATCCCATACTGAAATGAATTTTCTGAGTTCTTCCTTGGAAGGATTTGCGCGATGGTTCATTGTTTTTGGAGATTCTGCGGAAATACTAGAACCAGTTGAATTAAAAGCACGTGTTAAAACGTTGGCTTCTGAAATTTTGAAAAAATTAGATTCTTGATTTTCCTGCTGACATACTGCTGACATAAACGTGTTTTACCTTTGAGAAAAATTATACGCGATGATCACATTTATGCAATCGTTCTTAAAAGAACTAGAACACGAAAGTATTGGAACGCGCAAGATGCTTGCACTAGTTTCTAAAGAAAACCTCAATTTCAAACCTCACGAAAAAAGTATGGTTTTAAAAGATTTAGCAATTCACATTGCTGATCTTCCATCATGGATAACATTGGCATTAACGAGTGACGAACTTGATTTTGCCGTTTCTCCTTACAACCCAACAGATTGTAATTCTGGGGAGGAACTGTTGAATTATTTCAATAAAAATGTTTCAGATGCAAGTTCGTTATTAGCGGAAAAATCAGATGAGCTTCTAAACGAACTTTGGACATTGAAAAATGGTGACATGATTTACATGCAAATGCCGAAGTTGGACACTATTCGTCACAGCTTTAGTCAATTGATTCATCACCGCGCTCAATTAGGTGTTTATTTAAGATTATTGAATATTCCAATTCCTGGAGTTTACGGTCCAAGTGCAGATGAACAAATGGGATAAATGATAATGACCTAAGAGGTTTCGTAGAGACTTCTTAGGTTTTTTACTTTTCAATACACTAAAACGTCAATTTTTGCTTTTGCAATTGATATTTTTAAGTTCCCATGAGGCAAATATTCACCATCTGTTTCAGTTACCGCCTTACCGTGAATTATTTTAATTTCCAGATGGCTTGTTTCAAAATACTTCGCTTCTGGATGGTCGATTGCTTTTCCGGATTTTAATGATTTTAAGTTTCTGACATAATCCAATAATGATACTTTTCCAAAAAGTGTGACACTCAATTTTCCATCATTCAATTTCGCAAAAGGATTGATTACAATACCATCACCAAAAATTGGCCCATTGCAAAATGCTACTAACAAAACAATTCCTTCGTACTGAAAATTATCGCCTACTATTTGTAACACAGGCCTTCTGTAACCTATGAATGATCTTAGTATTGCCAAAGCATAGGATGCCTTTCCACCCATATAACTTCGTTGTTTATCTAATACTTGAACAACTTTACCTCCGAATCCAACATCACCAACATTCATGAAATATCGTTTCTGATCTTCATAATCTATTTGTCCAATATCAACTGTCTTGTAATCACTTGCAAGCAACGCAT
>JBDKHH010000300.1:0-26705 GCA_039797785.1 Bacteroidota bacterium
AAAAATTCGGATAAATAACGCTCACAGATAGTATTCCCATAGTTGGCTTCCTTCAACTTGGTTTTATTCGCCATTTATTTACTAGATTTGGGTTAACGGCGAATAAAACGCTAATAGTTAAAGGAACCTTTATGAGAGTTAAGTATCTTGACTCTATTAATTCACTATAACTTGAAATGTATTGATTAACTCTTAATATTTTGTTTCCAAAATGCAGAATTTCAAATTCAAATGTTCCATATCCTCCATACATTGTATATTTTATAAGATTTAATTCTTTACCAAGATCTAATATATACAGTGATACGTTACCATCACCTATGAGTAGGTCTGGAATTAGGGTAATAAGACTATCTATATTTGAACTGAAACTCGGTACTTTATTAAATATATTTTCAATTACTAATGAATCAAGTTTCACATATTCTTCAACAACAGTTTCATCTTTCAGATTATTCTTATTTCTCAAACAATCTATAGAAAATGGCATTTCAATTTGATTGTTTTTTTGGGTGTTCATAATTTGACTATAACAACCTAAACTAGTAATCAAGTATATGAACAGTATTTTTTTCATTTTTAATTTATAGTGAAATGTTATTTTGAAAATTAGTAACGAAATTATCTTTTTAAAAAAATCTAACGGTTGCAGTCATTAACCCAAACGGCTCCCAAATCAGCAAAGGCGCCTAACAAGTAAAATCATTTTAACTTTCAACTGTTATGTATTCAAGTTCAAATTTGTCATTGACATTAACCACCAGAATATAATTAGATAATTCCGGATTTGTCATCCAATCTATAATCAAGTAATTCTCCGATGATTGATAAATTCCAACTCTGTTAATTCTTAATGTTTGAAGAAATCTCTCTTTATTATTTAATTTTGGATCAGTTCCTTTCAAAATCTCCTCAGGATTGTCTTCAAAAAAGTCATCCAAATGAAAGGAGATATACTCATTCACATCCTCTCCATTTTTATAGTCCTGAATTATCCATTGCCATGAATTATCAATAATACTTTGTAGACTATCTAAACATAGATTTAATTTTTTAATCTCATTTTCGCTAATACTTTCAGACTCAAAGTTTAAGTCCACATCAATTGGTTTAGAATCAATTTCTATTTCTTTTGAGTAGTAATTCTCAAGTTTACTACAATCAATTTCTTCAAAATATTTAATTGTCATGTCCTTTTATTTACTGCTAACGTTCCCGCGCCTTGCGAAGAAGCCAATTTTTAAAGTTAATATTATTCGCGATCCAAGATTGTTTTGTTAACTCTTATACGGAATCACGATTCCGGCTCCTGCGCTAGAAGTTTGTTATGAGCATTTATTTTCTTAACATCATTTTAAGCCCTATACTAAATTGTAAAGAATAAGAATTATTTATGTAGGTACCGGGACCTCCAACATGGTCATAGTATTGATCCTTCCAATAATCTTTATAAAATTCATTTTTTGAAAACAGAATAAACTTATCATTCATCATATATTCAAAATTTAATCCTAACAACCAACCATAACTGCGAGTTGATCTCACAAACCCTCCTGCTGCTGGACAAAATCTGAATTTATTACCAAGTATAAATTTCAAATAAATTGGTTCGGTAAGTAATACATTTCTTTGGTAAAACACTAGAAAAGGATCAGTATTTATTGAAAAGGCTGCATTTTTTGGTCTGTATTCAAATGATCCACCAAGAGTGGCATTCAGATTCTTTTCAAGTGGAATCAATCCACCATGAATACCTACATTGATTTCTTGACTATTGCAGTTAATAGTTGCAATATAAAACAATAGTAAAATAATTCTTTTAGTCATAGTTTAATTGTGTATTTGCTCATATCTCATAAACACCCAAAAACCATCTCCTCAGACAATTACTTGTAAACGGTCTTATCGTTTTGTAAGTTTCAGTTTATTAACCGAATCTACCATTTCTATCCTAAATAGAATAGGGAAGTAGCTGGTATTTTTCCACAAAAGGTAAAAGTGAGGGGAAAACCGGAACGTTGCGTGCGGAAAACCGCATCACGAAAGATGATGTACTGTTTCTTTGTTAGATTCTTGGAAACTCAAAAAGGAGTAACGAATTTCACTTTTTTTCTTGGTGTCGCGTTGGCGGAATCGTAACGAAGTTTTGAATGTGTTTGGTTCCTTTATTGAAGCAAGATCTGAGGCATATAACCAACCAGAGTTTTCGGTATTTTAATTCTTAATAAATCGTTCTACTGCATGATCAATTTTAATCAAATATGCTCCATTTGATAAATCTTTGAGATCAATTGTTGTTTCCTTTTCCGTTATGATTTGACTTAAAAGGATTTTACCCTTTATATCACTTATTTCAACGTGATTATTTTGAGGAGAATCCACTTTTATAATTATCCAATCAGCAGCTGGATTAGGTAGTATATTAAAAGACCAAGATTCTGTTTCTGAAATGTTAGCCCAATCACATTCTTCTGAATAGTATGATTGAGAGTCCTTTATCCAATTTAGATTATTCGTGGAATTAATTGAATCATCTACTTGAATGCAATATAGATTAGGGTTTCCATTAGCGCGGAAATCGGTGATATAATTGTTCATTCCATTTTTGATGTTTAAAGCAATAAGTTCATTGCTATCGACCATCACTTCTTCTAAGGGATAACACGTGCTTAAATCGAGTTCCGTAATACTATTATTTTGGCAGTTGAAGGTTGACATGTCACCATGATAACTTAGGGTAATAGATGATAATTGATTAGCACGGCACACAAAAAACTGCAAATTATATAGATTCGAAATATCAAGATTTCCTGTTAATTGATTTTCGGCACATGACAGATACTCTAGATTTGAATTAGTCGAAATATTTAAATAAGTGAGATTGTTTGTGTAACACATTAACCACCACAAATCGGGATGTGATGAAAAATCCAATGAATCTAGTTGATTATCAGCAATATCAAGTACGTTTAGTGCTTGAATATTAGTTAAATTTATATCAGTTAAATTATTAGATGTTGCAGAAATAGCTATCAATTCAGTGTTTACTGATAAATCAAGTGTTATGAGGTTGTTATTGCTACAATTCAGTGTGCTGAGATTAACAAATGCTTCTATCCCAGTTAGGTCATTGATATTTTTATTCGAAACGTCTAAGTCTCCGATAATTTGTTCGGCATCTGCATTTAAAATTGTTCCATTTAATCCATCAGTGTCAATGTTTGCATCAATTAAGGCTTGCTCAAAGTTTGGATCGGGTATAAGCGTGGATTGTCCGAAAAAATCAAAAGAAATTAGAAGAACAACTAGTATTGGTATAGTTTTCATAAAGGTATTTTTTCAGCAATATAGCTTTTTATAGTTGGCACTCAAAGAAACGTTTGAGCTATTTAGTAAAATGTATAATTATGGTTTTTATATGTGGTTTTTGATTGGCTAATGTTTTCCAAATCGGCAAATACGCCTAACAAGTATACTCATTTTTGCTCTTTTACTTATTTGCTGTTAGCAACAGTTCATTCGTATCAATAAAGTTTTCCGTTTTTGGAGAGTTTATCCATTAATTTTTCCCATCTCTTGTCTTTGTTAAGCGGTTCGCATAAGGGATCATTGATAAACGCACCATTACCACCAAGTTTAAATTTATTGGCAAGTAAATCCAATTGTTTAAATGCTTCTTCTAGTTTACCAGCTTGTGCGAGAACTGGAACTGCATCCATTCGTACCATGTGAGTTGCATTAATCAATTCCAAATCAAAAGCTTGAAGATAAAGATTGCTCGCGCCTTCATAATCTCCTGATCTAGCTAATTTATTCGCTTTTTGCGCTAAATCATTAAATTTTGCTCGAATTTTTCTGCTTTCAATCATTTCAATAACTTCAGCCTTTTTCTCCTTAGAAATAGTTTCCTTTTCGATTTGCACTAGAGCATACTCACATAAATCAATACACGCTTGGTGCTTTCCTAGTTGAGCTAAAGTAGTTGCATGTTTCATTATAAGGTCAACACTCAGATTGTGCTGTGTTTGCGAAAATACTTCGAGTTCATCATAGAAATGAATGATTTGGTTAACAATTGTCTCTGTCGTATCGCTTGCCATTAACAGCAAATTTCCGTCTAGAAGTGAAAGTTTGGAAGAAAGTTCAAGGTAGCCAGTATTGAATGTTGGTACAAAAGTAGTCATGTGATTATGACCATTCAAAATAGCACAATTCCAGTACATGTTTTCAAGATGCAATGATGTTGTAATGGAATCAAGTTGCATTAAACTCGATCTGAAATTATTTTCCATATCGCCTTCGGTTCCAGCTGAAGCATAAATGAATTTCATGTTTTTTGCTTGCGTTGTGTAGAATTCTTGAGCACGCTTGATTATCTGTTCATTGCACACTGTAAGGTTAGGACTCACTGCGATGGCAGCATTAAACAATGAGCTGTCTTTAACGATTTCATTCAATACATACGTTCCACCAAGTGAGTGTCCAATCCCAATTTTGAATTTTGTTGTGCGATAGTTTGATTCAATAAGGGGAATAACTTCATTGTTTAGAAAAAGCGATAGTTTGTCTGCTCCCTCAATAGTTCCCGTATTTTCTTGGTTGCATATCGGAACAAATTCGCGCCATCTGTTTTCTGTATGAATACCAACAATAATCAATGGAATTCCTTCATTGGTTTGCTCGTAATAACTCATTATTGAACTGACCATTGAAAAATAGGGTTGAAACTGCCCATCAAATAAGTAAGCAACATGATAATTTACTGCTGTATCACCTGAATTATAGGCTTCTGGAATAAAAACCGAAATAGTTCTTTCTTCTTTGAATATTTCAGAATCGAAAACGTAATTAACTGATTCAGATTTACCTTGGGAAAAAGAGAGGGAAGAGATGGTTAAAATTGTAATTAGGAGGAATTGCTTCATTGAAAAAAGTATTTGATAATAGAACTTGAAATTTATTTTTAGTTACGATTCGGATTGCTTACTGCCTGTTATGTATCTTTATTTTTAATCATTATTTCATTCATTTCATTGTCATAAATCATGACCAAGTGCCGATCCCAATTCATGAATTCGTCACAAGTAAATTCCAACAGATCATCTTTCCATTCTTTGAATTCAATCATATCCATTTCGATTGGACTTTTGATATGTTCTTTGTTTTCAAGACCAGATGATATTCGTTCTACACTGTAATAGTCAGCAATAATGAAGCTACCATCAGGAGCGGTTGTCAAATTGTGGTATTGTGGCTGGTCTTCTAAATTTAGAATATCTCCGGTTTTTAAATCTATCTCGTAAAGATAGTCGGAAGTCAATACCAATCCTTTTCCATAAATTCTCGAAATTGATACTTTGCGAGGTGTTCCCCTAAACTGTCCGCACCAGTCATTTGCATCATCTTCTTTAAATTTAATCCAAGTCCAATTTTGAGAATTCCAAGGACTTTCATTGTCATAGATTCTTTCCTCGTATTCTCCCGAGTATGGTTGGTTTATTATTTCTGCTTCAATTATCATTTGGATATGACTGTCTTATGTCACATAACGTTTTCCAAACGCCTGTTACATGTTGTTTTTTCTTCCATAAGTTATAAAGTCAATTAGTCGTAAAAATAATGGAAAGGTTAAAAATACTAACCATATCATAGAGTGTCTTGGTAGAACTTGATATTTGTAATTAAGTCCATAAAAACTTACTGCGTATAAGATTAAGAACAATGAATGGCCAGTCAAAACTTGTTCGTCTGAAAACCTGTCTATATGGTCTTTTTTGTTTTCTTTCAAGTCACGTTTGTAATTGCCATTTTTACTCGGCAGAAATGCTGCAAGAAGCATATAGTTTTGCATTACATAGACTGCAGAAACACCTAATAGGAAAAATTGAAGTCCAATATAAAGGCCGTCAGAGAGGTAAGTGCTTTCAATATCTGGATTGTCAAACACCCTGAAAATGTTGTCAACGGCAAACGCAAACATAATTACTGTGCTCCAAATGCTCAACGTTAGTCGTATGGTTCTCGATAAATGCAGGTTTGTCAGTGCATTTACTATTGAAAAAACTGTCATTGAGAATGAAATTGTCAGCAAGGTATATGCAAACCAATTATGGTAGTTTGTAAATCCATAGTCAACAGTCCAGTATACTAATGAAAGTGATAGAAGAAGTGTAATTCCTTCGGTCAGCTTTGCAGTAACTCTGTCCTTGTATGCAATTCCAAAAAATATAGCAAAAATGAATAGGAAGATATATGGCCACATCTCAATGTGGTTTTCAAAATTATATACTAGTTCACGTTTTCCAGGCAGGAATGCTGCTAAACTAATAAGATATGTTCCTGCAAAAATTCCCGCAACAGTTTTCAAACTTCCCGAAACTCTGATACTTTCAAATAATAGTCCAGCAAATAGTGCTAATAAACTAATAGAAAATAATTTCCTGTCACTTATTGATGCTCTATAGCCAATGTAAAGTGTTAATAGAAGTCCGATAACGCCTATGACAATTACGATAGGCATAAGGTCAAATCCTGCTGATTTTTTTCTTGTCTTATTTTTTCTGTTAAAGGTCAATGAATGTCGTTTTGTATGGTCGTCTTAAAATTACAGGTAACGGTTTGGCGCTTTGCGAAGGCGGGGATTTTTAACACTAAACTTCCTTAGATGCACATAACTTGAATTTAGCACTTCATTTTCATAGAAGCACGAATTGAAAATCAGCGGAGCTAAACCCCCGCTTTTGCAAAACGGCTGTTGTGCGTTCGTTTTTTTATTATCCATTAAACAGTTTACTGTAAAAGTCAGTGTTTTCTTTTTCAAACTCCGTAATTTCCCGCAATAAGTCACGGTTTGCTATTATCTCAAATTGTGCAACTTCATAATCAAGTCTTTGATATTCTCTATAACCAAAAACATATTTGTTATTTTTTTCTATCGTTTTCTCTCCCGAATAATTCGAGTCAATTAATTCAGAATGTAATAATTCTTTAAAGCCAAACTTCTTAATAAATTTGTTCAAATATTTTTTTTCAATTCTTACTGATTTGTTTGCCGGTTCAGTTATATATTTCTTACTAAAGTCAATTTTTAGTTCAGTAATTTGTCCCCAACCACTATCATTAGTAACTAAGAAAGTTATTCGATTACATTCTTTACATTTCCAAATTTCAGCACCATTATAAGGATAAGAACCCAAACATATTTCTTCAGGATTGTCTGTCTCAAATGAGAGATAACTTGAAAACCTTAAAGTAGAATCTCGCAAATCTCCAATTTTTTCAAAATTATTTGGGAACGAATGTTCACAATTCAATATATTGTTTGGATAGTTCTTGATAAAATCGTTTACATTTTCAAATGTCACTTTCATTTTTAAGTTATTGGGTTTAAATGACGCACAACTTATTTATAACCGAAACCCAACCTCGATAATTACTTATAAACGCTTATTATCGTTTTGTAAGTTTCAGTTTATTAACCGAATCTACAATTTCTATCCTAAATAGAATAGGGAAGTGGCTGGTATTTTTCCACAAAAGGCAAAAGTGAGGGGGAACCGCAAAAAGAAATCGTTTCTTTTTTACTTTTGGCTATTGAGGTTTTAAAGATTGATAAAATGAAAAATCCTTTAAAACCATTCGAACATATCTACATAACAGCCTTTCTGTCAAAAACAAAAATGGATGGATAACTTGTAGCTTTTACAGGGGATTTAGGAAAGGATTATTTTAGTTTCTTAAGAGCATTACACTCCAATAAAGATTTCATTTGTGTTATTGCAATTTTGTTTAGTTGAAACAATCGTTCATTTTGCGACAGGCTTTGTGTGATAAGTAAAGCGTTTATACTTTCCAAATTACTCAATACAACCAGTTGTTCCAATGTCGCGAAATCTCGGATATTTCCCTTATTCTCTATGTTAGTGTCACGCCATTCTTTTGCAGGAATTCCAAAAAGAGCGACATTTAATAAATCGGCTTCATTGGCATAAACTAAACTAGCTTGTTTTTTCGTGATTTCTTTAGGGATTAAATTTTCTTTAATTGCATCAGTATGTATTTGGTAATTTACCTTTGCTAAGGTTCTCTGTAAATTCCATTCTAATTTCAATCGATTGTTTTCATCGGCTTTTAATCGTTGAAATTCTTTTATTAAATAGATTTTGAATTGAGGACTAATCCACATCCCAAATTCAAATGCAATATCAGGATGCGCATATGTTCCACCGTATCTTCCAGCCGTTGCTTTTATTCCAATTGCGTTTGTCTTTTCTGTCCATTCTTTTACGCTTAATTTATAACTATTCAATCCTGCTTGACTTTTAATTGTGGCAAATTCGCCATAATTAAAATCAGGGTTATAAACGGTTTCCCAAATCCCAAGATACTCAACGGTATTTCTGTTTCGAAGCCAGTCAGAAATGAAAAAATCTCCGTCCTTTGCTTTAAGCATATCAGTCAATGAAATGTATTCTGTTTGGTTGTCAAAAAGGATTGTTATTTCTTTGCCTTCAACTTGAATTTTCGTATTCTTTGTCATAAGATGTTTAGTGAATGCTATAATTTAGTAAAAAGTTGAAAAAATGGTTTATTGTGTAGGTTTATTTAGTTTGATTATTTATTAATCAAATATATGGATTAAATTTAATCAAACCAATACTAAATGATTAATTTATAATCATTTGAAATAGATGCTTAATTTCCTACTTATGGTTGTTTAGGTTAAATGGTATGTTCGTAGCTAGAATTCTACATCTAAAAAGGAGTAACTAGTTTCACTTCTTTTCTTGGTGTCGCGTTGGCGGATCCGCCATTTTGCCAAACTGCAGTTAGCGGTTCTGCTTTTTAGTAATTACTTAGAATTCTATTCAAAATTGCTATTTGTCCATTGTGCCAAGATTGATGTTTAAATAAAGTGGTTAATGCTTCATATTTAGTTTTTGCACTTGGATTTGGGATTTCAGTTGCACTATTTAATTCTTCAATTTTAACTTTACTTATTTCATGGTAAATTAATTCAAAGATGAATTCATATAAGTTCAATAACTCTTCATTTTTCGGTTTTTCATCTAAAAACATATGTGGAGTTGAATTCGGACCATAGAATTTTATGAAATTTTGCATATTAATTCTTTCTCTGACTTTTTCGTTTGCTCCTGAAATAGAAGCTATTCCATGTAAATAGTTTGCCAAAATCAGATGCCCAATTTGCCAGTTCATATTCGTTTCAAGAATTTCGGGTGAAATATTCCACTTTTCTAATTCGATGTTTTTAATAAAATTATCTGTTTTTTCTTTGGTAGAAATTATTTGGTCTTTAATTATTTCTATTATGTTCATTCTTTGCTTTTTTATTATTAAGGATCCGTTTCACTATACTGACTGCTAACTCATAAACTACCAAAAACCATCTCCTCAGACAATTCATTGTAAAAGGTAATCATCGTTTTCTGGTTTCAAATCTCTACCGAATCTACAATTTCTATCCTAAATAGAATAGGGAAGTAGCTGGTATTTTTCCACAAAAGGCAAAAGTGAGGGAAACCCGTCGTGCAATTGACTTGAACCAAACCGCGAACGACCTGAACCAAACTGCGAACACTTGTCAATTGGCTGAATCCGCCGCAGCGGACTTTTTCAACCCCTTCAGGGTTAGGGATTAATTTAATTTCCTAAATTATATCCAATTCACACGAATAATTTGGTTTTAATCCCTGTCTGCGCAGGAGGCTACGACTGGCAGGTCTGCTCTTATTCAACCCCTTCAGGGTTGATGAATCAGTTGTAAGGTTTTTAGTATTGAGATTCAACCCCTTCAGGGTTAGTATTGATTTATTGAATTGAAAACAAATTCCCCGAAATAATTTGGTTTAAACTAGTCACTAGTCACTTATCACTATTCACTTGTTACTAATCCCAATCTCTTTCTAACAAAAAAAAGCTCCAAAGAATAATCTAAGGAGCTTTCAAAAAAACGTTTGGTATCTTACTCAATTGTAATACAACCGTCTTTAATTACGATTTTAGCGCTGTCTTTTACTTTTACCCATCCACAAGCTGTTTTAATTTCAACTTCTGAAGCACTTGTTTGAATTGATGTTGAACCAGTAGTTGAACTATTGAATTCAACTTTTTGTGTAGAACCATTCGAACGAACTTCCATTTCGTAATTCTTAGAATCTTTGTTATAATAACGAATCGTAAAGGCGCTTGCGATGTTCGCAATAAACAAAAAAGCAAGGGATAAAAAAGTCATTTTTAATTTCATAGTAAGCATTTTAAATGTTTGAAGATAAATGTACAGAAATAAATTGGTTTTCCACCGCGGCGGACTTATTCAACCCCTTCAGGGTTGTGGTGATCAGGTGTAAAGTTTTTAGTATTGAGATTCAACCCCTTCAGGGTTGGGAATTTTTTGCTACAATTATTCTAATCGTAGGGACGTCGATTTATCGCGTCCCGAAATAGATTATTTGAATTCTTGAAATAAATACTTTTCCCCGAAATAATTTGGTTCATTATTGTCACTATGCACTAATCACTAGTTTCTAATTCAACCCCTTCAGGGTTGTGGTTGTCAGTGGTAAAGTTTTAAGTATTGAGATTCAACCCCTTCAGGGTTGGGAATGTTTTGCTACAATTATTCTAATCGTAGGGACGTCGCGGACCCTGAGGTGTTAAATTGTGTTTATCGAAATGCTCTAGAAGGGTCGCGTCTCATAGTTTTTTTGAGATAATTTTGACAACCCTGAAGGGGTTGAAGAATTATATCCAAAACTAGAGATACAAACAAACAACCCTGAAGGGGTTGAATAAAATCATCAAAAGATTCCTTTTTACAGAACCTTATTTTTGTGCCTTCAAAAAGTTCCTTTCTCTTACAAATAGGTGAACCTATTCGAAATCATTTATCAATTTGTTATTGAACCAAAAGTCGATAGATAAATGCAAAAAAAAAAGGAACAACTTGCGTCATTCCTTTTCTCAATCGTTTAATATTTCTTAGTGATGATGTCCGTGTTCTCCGTGAACGTGTCCATGATCAATTTCGTCTTGTGATGCTTCACGAATTGCTAATACTTCACCGATGAAATGTAAATCTGTTCCTGCTAATGGGTGATTGAAGTCCATTTTAATTAATTCTGGAGTCACTTCAACAACGCGTCCACGTAAATTGTTTCCTTCGTTATCTGACATTGGAATTAAGGCTCCAACTGGAAAATGCTCTGCATTGAAATTTCCATTTTCATCATGGAATACTTCCAACGGAATCATTGCAACTTGATTCTCATCTGCATCGCCATAAGCGTTTTGCGATTTAATGACAAACTCAAAAGAATCTCCCACTTTTTTTCCATAAATATTCTCTTCGAATTCAGGGATAATCGCTCCAACACCATATAAAAATACCATCGGATTTTCTGTGCTAGTCTCTTCGATTTTCTCTCCTGTTTTGTGATCTGATAGTTTGTAGTTCAACGAAACCACCAATTTCTCTTGAATTGTCATACTGATTCTTTTAAATAAAGGTCAAATATACTGACTAATTCTAAATTCTATCCGCCGCGGCGGACTAACTTCTAAATTCTATCTTCTAACTCTAACTTCTAACTTCTAGTCAAGAAGAATTTTAAACGTTCGAATCCCCCCATTTCGTTCCAAACGCACAAAATACATTCCACGTGGTAGAGCAGATACACTCAACGCATTGTTGTTTCGTACAACTTCGATTTTTTGTCCTGCTGGTGTGTACAATTCAACGATATCAGTGTTATTTAATCCATTAATGGCAATGAAATCACTTGTAGGATTGGTTTGAATTGACCAATGATCTGCAGAATTCTCCGCAATTCCAGCTGTACAACCCAAATTGTTGATGTGTTGCCAAATGGTATCGTTGTATTGATTTCCAACATAGCTATTTCCCATTGATGAACCCATTCGAACAATTACAAGGCCTTCAGAAGGCACAACGTTAATAATTTGTCCATTCTTTCCTAAAGCGGCATACATGTCGCTAGGAGCGCTTGGAATAGCAGATCCTGGGAATACTAACTGCGAACTTGGAAGCATAAAACTCGATTGACCATTCAACCACGTCAAATAACCATAACTGTTGTTTAAAGTTTGAGAAGGTGTACGCATGTCGTCTAAATAATTGACATCACTTTGAACTGTTGTTCCATTCCAAACACCATCTTGCGATAACAATAAACCGAATCGCGCCATAGATCTAGGTTTTGAAACGAAAACGTTGTTGTATCCATTTGGAAAAAATAGACCAGTCATTCCGATTTTAGAACCGATTTTTTGCTGAACATATTGATTTAAGGTAAGTCCTGACGCATTTTCGATAACGCCATCCAACAAGGTGTACGGACTATTGTGATACGACCAACGCGTTCCAGGAGCAGCTAAATATTCCAAACAAATTGGATCTGTACAATCGAATGAAACGTTTTCATCCAATCCTGTTGTCATTGTTAACTGATGTCTGATGGTAATCGCCGCTTCTTGAGTAGGAGTAAGACTTGTCCAACCTGTGCCTAAATAATCACTTGATGGATCATTGATGTCCAATAAACCTTCTGTTTGTGCAATTCCAACGGCATAAGCGGTTAAGGTCTTGCCAGCAGAATTCCAAACCCAAACGCTGTCTTGCGTAAAGGTCCCAAAATACTTTTCCAATACGATTTTTCCATCTTTCAAAACAATGAAAGCCTTAGAATCCGATCCTTCGAGAAAATCGTACAAGACTTGGATTGAATCCTCGCACCAACCTAAATCGGATGGAGAAATTGTGTCCCATGTATTTCCAGTAAGAGGAGGGAAGTACGTTTGACTGTTTACCGTAAAAACAGAGCAACAAAATAGGGTCAAAAAAGCAAGTAGTTTCATAGCGTTGGATGATTGTATCAGCAAATTACGGCAAAAAGTTACAGTTTTGAAAGTTCAGCTTGCACAAAATCTGCTAATTCTTTCAAATACGCCTCTGTGAAATCAAATCGAATTCCAGCAGTTTCATAGATTTCAGGAATTGACTTCGTGTAACCCAAACTCAATGCAGCTTTGTAATCATCAATGGCTTTTTGGAAATTCGTCATGCTGTTTTTCCAAACGCCCAATGCACCTAATTGCGCAATTCCATATTCGATGTAATAGAAAGGAACTTCGAATAAATGCAATTGACGTTGCCAAGCCGTTTTTTGAACGTCTTCAAAACCTGTCCAATCAGTTAAGCCGGTTCCATATTCTTTTGAAATTGCGACCCATTTTGCGTGACGCTCATCCACCGAATGCGTTGGATTTTCATATACCCAATGCTGGAATTCATCAATTTGTGCAATCCAAGGAAGAATTTTAAGAATTGTCTCCAATTGATCTTTTTTCGCACGCTTCAATTCTGTTTCATCTGTATAGAATTCATTCCAAAGATTCATTGTCAATAATTCCATCGACATTGAAGCCAATTCAGCTACTTCAGATGGTAAACTTTTGAAACCAGTCAATTCTAAATCTCTACTCAAGAAAGAATGCACAGCATGTCCGCCTTCATGCACCATCGTAACTAAATCACGTTGTGCTCCAACTGAATTCATGAAAATAAACGGAACGCCAATTTCATACAATGGGTAATTGTAACCTCCAGGAGCTTTTCCAGCTTTTGAATCCAAATCCAAATGACCCATTTCGTCCATCGTGCGCAAACAATTTCCAAAGTATGCATCGATTTTATCAAACATGGCAATACTTCCGTTCAATAATTCTTCACCTGTTGAAAATGGTTTTAAAGGCGCTTTTCCATCTGGATCCACATCTGCGTCCCAAGGTTTGAATTGCGTTTTACCAAATTTGTTTAATTTCTCTTGTTGAATGGTTTTCACCATCGGCACAATCAATTTCTTAATCGCATCGTGGAAATTGAAACAATCTTGTTTGGTATAATCAAAACGACCTAAGGACTGGAATTTGTAGTCTCTAAAATTTTCAAATCCAGCGTTCTTCGCAAGTTGATGTCTTTTTTGAATCAATTCAGTGTATAAATCATCCAATTTACCTGCATCTTCAGCGCGACGTACAGCCATTTTCTCAAATACCGTTTTACGCAACACTTCATCTTGTTCTTTTAACAAAGAAGACGCCTTTTGCATCGTGATTTGTTCACCTTCGTGCTCGATTGTTTGTGCAGCTGAAATGGAACCGTATTGCTGACTTTTCTCATTCAATTCAGCTTCGATCTCAATGTTCTCTTCACGGAACAATTCCAAAGCTGTTTTCACAGAACGGAAATAAATATGATGCGCTTGATCCTTGTCTAATTCAGCAAAATAAGGTGAATCAACCAATTTTTGATTCAATTGATCTTCAAAAGGAGCAAGCTCTGGCTGAATTTTCGTCACGAAAAAAGTGTAAGCATTACTCAAGGCTTCATCACGCGTATCAATTGTCATTTTGATGTAACGCCAAGCAGCATCTTCTTCCAAAACAGCTTCCAATTCACTTTTGTCTTTCAACCATTTGGTGTAATCTTCCTTTGTTTCTATGGTGCGAGCAAGTAAATCATCAAAATAGGTTTTGATTGATTCCCAACTATCGATTTGTAAATTCTCTGCAACAAATGTGCGTTTTGCTTTCTCTATTTTCATATTTGTATGTCATAAAAAAAGCCGGAACTTCCGACTTTTTAATATCTATTTTCTAAAATCTAATCACTAATCACTAGTCACTAATCACTCCGCCGCGGCGGACTAGTCACTAATTATTTACCTCGACTTGAACCTGTTTTAGTAGCTGTTGTTTTTTTAGCTGCTGCTGGTTTTGCTGCTTTCGCTGCAGGAGTAGCTTTTGGTTTTGCAGTTGTAGCTGCTTTTTTCGCTGGAGCTTTTTTCGCAGGTGCTTTTTCTTCCTCTTTGGTTACTGAGCTTGTCGAAGTATCTGCTGCTGCTTTTTTCGCTTTAGGAGCTTTTTTCTCTGCAACTACTTCTTCAACTTTCACCTCTTCAACTTTTAAGTTTCCAGATTTGTGCAATAAATTGTACCATTGGAACATTTTCTTAACATCAGAAGGGTAAACTCTTTCTTGATCGTAATTTGGAAGAATCTCTAACAAATAAGCTTCAAGAACTTTTAAATCCTCTTTGTGAGAAGGACATTCTTTTCCACCTTCTTTTGTGTAAATTGCTGTTAGCAAATCACGCAATGGCGCATCTTCATCATACGTGTAGATTGAAATGTCATCCAATGCTGAAATACGATCCGTAGCATACGCTGGAAAACGTTTGTTATCAATCAAAGACTCAACGATAATGCTGTTTTTACCTTGAGCGATTACTTTGTAAAGACCTGGTCTTCCTGAAATTGCAATTATACCTGTTAAATTCATTCTTAATTATTTACGTCGCCAAAAATATAAATTCTTTGTTAGCCAAATTACATTCTTGTGATTTTTGAGTAAATCTTTTCTGATTCAAGCTCGATGATCACATGATAAATGCCGTTTGGAAGGTGTGAAATGGAATATGTTTTACTATCTATCTTATTGAAAGACACTTCTTTACCATTGTTGTTGTAGATTTTCACTGAAGTAATTGGTTCGGAAGATTTAATTTGAAATAAATCTGATGTTGGATTAGGGAAAATCGCTATTCTGTCAGAAACTTCTTCCGTTAAACCTAAAACGATCACAATTGGAGCTGTTTCTGAAACACATCCATTTGAATTTACAGTGTAACATGTATACGTTCCATACGGAGGAGTGATATCCAAAATTGAATTTGTTGCTCCTGAAATATCGGCGCCATTCAAGGTCCATTGATAATTTGATGAAAGCGTAAACGTTGATAATTGATTACCATTCAATGTAATTGGATCAATTGCCAATGCTGGAAGTACTTCAACAGTAATTGTATCTGTTTGTGCTGTACATCCTTTTTGATTGATGGCAAGCGCTGAATAACTTCCTGAAAGATTTGGCGTGAAAGGATATCCTTCGTAATTGTTTGACCAAATGGCATTCGTAATAGGAGTGGAGTTACTAGTGTTAATTACAATTGGAACATTTGAACAAATAGTATCATCTGCTGAAAGTGTTGCTGTGAATTCATTCGCTAACATAAGTGCCAATGCATCCGCTTTACCATTTCCGTACGCATAATTCGGTAAAGAACCTGTGAAGCCATCGCTATAAGCGGTACCAATTAAATCTGCCTTAAAATCTGAATACGTAGCTTTGTTACATTTTTCCAAATACAAGGCTGCAATTCCAGAGATGACTGGTGAAGCCATTGACGTTCCACCATTTCTAGCGTGCCAACCTCCTGAATCAACAGCTGCCCAATAAGCAGGATTTGTTAACAACCAAAGCGGTGCAGCGGATAATGAAAAGTCGCCAGCAGCGGCAATATCTGGTTTTTGAAGCAATTGACGATTTGGTCCTTTTGATGAACTCGGCGCTAATTTCCCCGGTGGAGTTAAATCTGATGTTACTGTTTGATTGTTATTGTTGTCAATATGACTCGCTCGATTTCTAATGTTTGCAACTGTAATTACTTTTTGAGAACACGCCCATGATGAAACAATGGTTTGCAGTGAATCAGGCATGTTGTAATGTGCAATCGCTGGCATCACACCAACAGTAGGAATGGCTGTAACAAGATTGTTCAATCCCATCCACGTTCCACTCCATAAATCATATTTCCCGCTTCCTTTCGTTTCAAAACGGAACAAATAATTGGTTGAATCGACGTTGCTGTAATACGCTTCCATGTGGTAGTTGCCATTCACTAATTCTGTATAGATTTCAATTGTTGCAATGCGATTACCATTGGAATTGTAAATCGTATCTAAAATTGGTGTGTTAATCGACGATTGTGCTGGTCGAAAACTTGTTCTACCTCTGAATCCGTATGCTGGACCTGGTTTGTCAGCTGCAAAAGCATATTCAAATGTCGCATCTGATTGATTTGACCATAAGTCGAAATAAATGTGATTTGGTCCAAAAGCCGCACTTCCAGAACTATTATTCTGCAACCAAACGAAAGATGTATCGCTGTCAACATTTCCTGTAACATGGTATTTGCCTTGGTTTCCAGCATTACCTGCAGCACAGACAACAATTCGTCCTTCTTTAGCCGTTAATAATGAGTCAATGTATTCACCAGCTGGATCTAAACCATCATGACTTCCGAGATATGAACCGAGACTTAAATTAACGACTGCTGGTAATCCAAGCGTGTCAGCAACTCTAAAAATATAATCACAAGCATCGGCAATTGTTAATGTCCAATTGGAAAGATTAAAATTTGTTTCAACGATAATAATGTTGGCATCGGGAGCAACACCTGTATTTGAACCATTCGCATTTCCGTTTCCAGCACCCATTCCAGCTACTGTTGACCCGTGTGCTGTGGATTCTTCTGTACTTGTACATGTTCCGTTATTGATTGCAGCAGAATCCCAAACAATTCCGTAATTGTATGGCTGTGGAATAGTTCCTCCAGTATTTGTGGAATGATCCCAATAGCGCAAAACGCGTGTGTTTCCGTTGTCATCAATAAAATCAGGATGGTTCCAATCGATTCCTTGGTCTACAAAACCAATAATGACATCTTTTCCAGTGTATGAACTACTCAAACCGCCTGTTCCGTTGTGAACTTGTACCACGTTATGCTTCACTAAAGCACTATCCGCTAGAGCAACAGGTGGAGCAAACTCAAAATAGTAGTTTTTTAATTCGAGACTTTTGGTCTTCGCATCAATCCATTTTGCGGTAGTTGAAATAAACAACCAATTCCCCGTTTGGTATTTGATTTTAATGTGCTCCTTGTTCAATAGACTTTTCGTTGCATCATCGTTGGGAACACAAAATGTGGTGATTTCATTTGGTGACTTTTCCAAATATGCTTGAAAACCAAATTTATGGTGCTGAGCGTTTGTGTTTATTGAGAAAAATAGAATCGCAATAAATCCAATGAGTAGTGACAAGTTAGTTCGAACCATTTGTAAGCAATTTTTACCTTAAGACGTAAATATAAACCGAATGGTTAAAAAAATGGCATGCTTTAAAAGATAATTTATACTTTTCGTTCAATTAATCGACAATTATTAAGTTCACAACACTATGAAAAAAAGAATCATTCAACTTAGTTTATCCATTTTTGCATTTGGAATTACTAATTTATTATACGGTCAATCGCTTGATAAAGGTGTGTTGAACTGGTACAATGGTAAAGCTGGAATGGAAACGGAAGCAGCATACAAACTGTTGAAAAAGCGAAAATCAAATTCTGTTGTTGTTGCAGTGATTGATTCTGGAATCGATATTGAACACAAAGATCTTGAAGGAAAAATTTGGGTGAATAGCGATGAAATTCCAAATAACGGTGTTGATGATGACAAAAATGGCTACATCGATGATGTAAATGGATGGAATTTCTTAGGAAATGCAAACGGTGAAAACGTGAACGAGGCCTGTCTTGAAAAAACACGAATTTTAAGAGATTTATCTAAAAAGTTTGATGGAATTGATCCTGAAACCTTATCTGCAACAGAAAAAGAAGAATACGCGCTTTACGAAAAAGTAAAAGGTGAAGTTCAAGCAGAATATACAAATTATTCGAGCTATTTGGAGCAAATGGATATGATCACAATGATGATTGACCAAGTTCCTGTAATGGTTGGTACAACAATCGGAAAAACAGATTATACGCTGAAAGATCTTGAAAAATGGAATCCAACTGAAGAGCAAATGATTCAATTGAAGGAATTTGCGATCGCCATCGAAAAAGGTGAAGTAACCAAAGAAATTATGGCGGAGCAAAAAACACAATTGGAGCAAATGGTCAATTACAACTTAAATGTTGAATTTGATGATCGTGCTGTAATTGGCGATAATCCACATGATTTTACAGATACAAAATACGGAAATAACAACGTTGAAGGTCCAGAAGCATTGCACGGAACACACGTTGGTGGAATCATCGGAGCAATTCGTGGAAACAACTTAGGTGGTGATGGTGTTGCTGATAACGTGAAATTAATGGTTTTACGCGCTGTTCCAAACGGAGATGAGCAAGATAAAGATATCGCAATGGCTGTTCGTTACGCTGTTGACAATGGTGCGCAAGTAATCAATATGTCATTCGGTAAAGCATATTCAGTTCACCAAAAAGAAGTGTATGAAGCATTCAAATATGCTGATTCTAAAGGTGTTTTATTGGTGCACGCAGCTGGAAATGACAATGCGAACATCGATACAGATCCAAATTATCCAACTTCATTGTACAGCTTCCAAACGAAACCCTTGGATATGTTCATCACAATTGGTGCTTCAACACGCATGACAACAGATAAATTGGCAGCTACGTTCTCTAACTACGGACAAACAAAAGTGGACGTTTTTGCTCCAGGACATGATATTTACAATTCAGTTCCACAAAGTGATTACGCGAAATTGAACGGAACATCAATGGCAGCTCCAATGGTTGCAGGTGTTGCAGCTTTGCTACAAGGATATTTCCCAACATTGACGATGAAAGAAATCAAAGAAATCATCTTGAAATCAGCGAAATCATACAAAGGAACACAACAATTGATGCCAGGATCAACAACGGATAAAGTTGATTTTTCAACACTTTCAGTTACTGGTGGAGTTGTGAACGTAAAAAATGCGGTGAAAATGTGTATGGCTTTAGAAAAATCAAAAGCTGGAACGAAATAAGGTGTCCAAAAAGTACTATTCTGCTTCGTTGTTTTCGAAAATCAACTTTAGTCATTTACACCTGTAAACTCCTATAGTATCTTTCTTAACGCCTCGCATTCTAGCACTTTTAAAACACCTATAAATTTGACAAGGAGGCCGTCTTTATGATAGCCTCTTTTTTTAATTATAAAAAGACCATTATGAAATTTATTCTCTTACTCGTAACGTCCTTGTTCATTTCTATGTCAAATGCACAGGAACTTGATTCTTTGATCAATAACTGGCACAAAGCGGCTGGAAAAGCGGATTACGATGCGTTTTTTGGCTTGATGGACAAATCTTTTGTTTATTTGGGAACAGCCCCAGGCGAACGTTGGGACAAAGAAGCATTTTCGTCGTTTGCAAAACCTTTTTTTGACAAAGGAAGAGCCTGGGATTTCAAACCATCGAATCGCGTTTGGATGTATTCCGACAACAAGAAAATGGCGTGGTTCGATGAAGATTTAGATACGTGGATGCGCGGTTGTCGCGGCAGCGGAATCATGGTAAAAAAGAAAGGTGAATGGAAATTGGTCTATTACAATTTGACCGTCTTAATTGAGAATGAAAAGGTGCAACCGTTCATCAAATTACGCGATGAGCCACTGGAACCGAAGAAATAAAAATGAATACGAAAAGAGCGATTGGATCATCCAATCGCTCTTTTTTTTAATCAAATATCTTGAAACGAATTTTCACAACTAAGTAATTCAACGTGAAAATACGTTGCCTAATTAGTTATTTCCTTTTGCGTGATCAGCTAAGAACTGTGCCAACCCAATATCCGTCAATGGATGTTTTGCCAATGCTTTAATCGCGCTTAACGGTCCTGTCATTACATCAGATCCAATTTCAGCACAGTTGATAATGTGCATTGGGTGACGAACAGACGCTGCTAATATTTGCGTATCGAACATGTAGTTATCGTAAATCAAACGAATTTGTGCAATTAAATCCAAACCATTTGTTGAAACATCGTCCAAACGACCTAAGAATGGAGAAATGTACGTTGCTCCAGCTTTCGCAGCTAACAATGCTTGTCCTGCAGAGAAAATCAAGGTACAATTTGTTTTAATTCCTTTTCCTGAGAAGTATTTAATTGCTTTAATTCCTTCTGGAATCATTGGGATTTTTACCACGATGTTTTTGTGCAAGGCAGCCAATTTTTCACCTTCACGCACCATTCCTTCGAAATCAGTTGAAATTACTTCAGCGCTTACAGGTCCATCAACGATGTTACAAATTGTCACATAGTGATTGATAATGTTTTCTTCGCCAGTGATGCCTTCTTTCGCCATTAATGATGGGTTTGTTGTTACACCATCCAAAATTCCAAGGTCATTTGCTTCCTTGATGTCGTTTAAATTCGCTGTGTCAATGAAAAATTTCATAAAATCCGTTTTTTTGACAAAAGTAAAGCATTGAATCGGTTAAGTAAGAACCGAGACCAGAGTAGTTTTTACGATTTATTCACAATTGAGGATGAGGAGGAGGTTTGGGAGGAATGGTGGTTTTTACTCGAAGGATGTTCTCCGATTATTTTTTAATTTTCTTAAAATGAATAAAAGGATATTTTCCTCCGATGATCATTGTGTTTTTATTTAGTTGTTCTAATTCCCAAACAACTTTATCACCTTCAGGTTTTGTGCTATTGTCAAATATCAGGATGATTTGATTGTTCTTTTTATCATATTCCCAAGAACCAGTATTTGATATTTGGTCTGGAAAAGAACCATGTTTTAAGGTTTTATTTTTTTCAAAAATTATCCAATGTGCAGAAGAACTCTTTTCATATTTAATGGTGCCATTTTCGTCTTGCGTTTTTTCGAGTACCCAATGACCAATTATTGCCTTCTCCTGCGAATAACAAGAAGAAAGAATGAAAATGAAGGCTAACATTAATAATCGTTTCATGAGGTTAAAATTATTTTCTTTCAATCTCGAAAACTTTCGGGATCGTTTTCCAAAGCAAAATCGGTCAGGAGCCAAGACCCAATTAGAATCTAAATTATTCTATAACTACTTTAACCATTTGTTCTAAATTCACTCCAACCCGCAACGAATAAATACCTTGTGATATTTCACTCAAATCTATTGTTGTGTTTTCTGAAGTTATTTTTCCATTCAATTTCAATTTTCCCATAGTATCATAAATAGAGTAAATCGAGCCAATTAGGCGCTCATCTGCTTCCAAATTGATAGTATTTATTGTTGGGTTTGGATAGATTGAAAAAGGATAGCTTTCCTTTGTTTCTTGCGTGACGTTAGCACTGCAATTAGAAGAAAATGAAGACCAAGGATCAATGTTTTGCCAGTTAGCAATAGAATATGTAGTATCATCTACTTCAATACAAAAAAGAGAAGGATTATTTGCGGTATAAAAATTAATAATGTTGTTGTTATTACCATTTCTTAAATCCAAGCTGTTAAGTTGATTATCTTGACAATATAATTGTAATAAAGAAGAATTTTGAGTCAAATCCAAGCTGGTGAGTTGATTATTTCGACAATCTAAAAAATCCAAAGATGCATTTTGACTAACGTCCAAGCTGGTAAGTGAATTCTGTTCACAAACTAATACTACTAACTCGGTATTTTGACTTATATCCAAGATAGTGAGTTGATTACTGGGGCAATTTAAACCATATAACTCAATATTTTGACTTACATTCAAATTGGTTAGTAGATTGTTACCACAATGTAACGATGTTAAATGAATATTTTCACTTACATCTAGGCTGCTTAGCTGATTTTCGAAACAATTTAACGCAATTAAATTCGTACATTGGTTCAAATTTAAATTTAGTAGCTGATTATTATAACATTGTAAATCAATCATAGCTGTAGCCCCGCTTACATCAAGACTTGTTAGTTGATTGTAATTACAATTTAACTCAGTTAAAGCTAATGCACCGTTTACATTAAGGTTGGTGAGTTGATTACTTTGGCACCGCAAATAAGTTAAAGATATATTTTGACTAACATCCAAACTTGTTAGTTGATTCTCGTAACATTCCAGCCATGTTAAAGATGTGAAAGCCTCTATACCTGTCAAATCTGAAATATTCATCCAATTACAAGCAATACCACCATTAAATGCCGTTGCTTCACTAATTTGTATTTCTGTATCTCCATTTAAATTAATGAATGAATTTCCAATTAAATATGCTTTAAAATTGGGGTCAGGTATGTTCACATTTTGAGCGACAGTTAATGAGCTAATAGTAATTAAGACTGATGCTAATAGAATGTTTTTCATTGTTTAATTATTTGGTAATTTGGTTTATTCTTGCCAGTAATGTTTTTGCTGCAGGGCGCTTAGCCTAACTCTTTAATTAGTTTATAGATGCAAAGTTAAACTAATTTTCTTTTTAGTTTGATAACAGTTTCTGAATGCTTAAAGAGTTGTTTCATTTTTAATCGCAATTCCATAATTTTTTGAATTCTTTTTCGGACAATTGTTTTCCCGATGGATCAAAGTAAGAGATGAGCAGCCCATACCGTTTATTTTCAGTTAAGGTTCTAATTTCCGCAACATGACCATTGTCCCAGTAGTTGTATTGAGCACCGACGAAAACACCATCAACATATAACCCTGACCATTTGATAGTACCATCTTCATTTAAACTCAAATAGGGACCGACTAGTTCACCATTTTCATAATTACTTTGGATTTTCAAATTGCCATTTTTATAATATTCTGTAAAACCTTTGGTTTGTTTTCCATTGATAAAACTCGCTATTTCGAATAAACTGGTTGTATCTTTAAAATGAACAATCCAAGTCGAATTTTTGGTCAAATCAAATTTTGCTTGATCACATTTCTCATTGATAATGCAATAAATTGAATCGTTCTTTTCATAAAGGATTTCAACATTACAATAGTTTATTGCTCCATTAATTCCATTACAATTCTTTTCTTGTCCAATTGAAAGAAAATGAAGAGTGACAATAAATAAACTGAATAGTGTTTTCATAGAAGGGATGTTATCTAAGATTAAAGTTGAATATCAAAATTTGTGTGAGTCTTATTTGAATTTCCACCGCAGATTGGAACCAGTGTTAATGAAATTTTAGTTGTTTCAATTTCCAGATATTTTTCAATTTCTTTTTTTCTTTTCGCCCCATCGGTATCGGGAATGTTGTATTCCAAGATTAACGTATCCTGTTTAACTGAATAGCTACATTTATCCATCCCCGAAAAAGTAAGAATCCCTCGGTCGTCAAAACGCAATACTGAATCTTCGGTTATTTTCCATTTTTTCAAGCCCCAATCTCTAATTATACTTTTTGGTTTGTTCGATTGAAAAAACAATGTGTCATTTGAGAGATTTCTATTGAGATAATACATTCCAGGTTCTAATTTTTGATCCTTCTCAATGGAACTTTTACAACCAACTAGGCAAGTGAATGAAGTCAATATGTAAATTATGATTTTCATTTTTTTAAATCGATTTGCAGGTAAGTGTTTGAACCAAGTTTTAAGTAAATTACTGTTCCGAAGTTAAAGATTTTTGATTCAAATTGGTCTTTGGCTGCTATTGTGTGTGTTTTTAAGTAAATAACGAATCATCATGGAAATAGATCTTCATAGTGGCCATAGCAATCGAAGTTTTTATAACCTTGCTCGAAGTATTTTTTGTAAAACTTTAGATAAAATCTGTGCACTTCTTTTAGCTCATCCTTTGAATAGTCAAAGAAATTAACCGTTTCAGAATGATCTTCGTAAGTAAACTCAAATCTTAAGTAAATCTCATGTATACCATGAAAATGTGCATCAATTTTATTTTGGTCCTTTGAAACTTGTTTTGCAAGTCGTTTTAATATTCTTAAATCATTAAAAATAAATGTTGTATCCTGTAATTCATCTTCATTTGCATTTTCAAATGTAGAATAACAACTTTGATTCAAAATACCAGTTTTAAGATCAATATCCCAGACCTTTGCCAAATGATAGTTGCAATTGGTGGAAATTTCAACCCTTAATGGTTTGTTTTGTTGAGAAAAACAAATTGTATTCATCAAAATACCAATGGTCAGAAGTGTATATTTTCTCATAATGAACTTGATATATATTTAAGATTTCAGCTTTTCAATTAAAGCGATTAGTTGATTTTGATTAAATAAGCTTCATACTTTTTCAAATTTGACGCTTAGTTTGCCGAAAAAATCCATTTCGATTTCTAATCGTTCTTCATTGATAAACTTTAGATAAATTAAAAAAGTGTCTTTACTTGTAGATTTAATCAATTCTAATGTGTCAGCTTTTAATTTCCATCGATATTTTTCATCTTTTTCGTTATTGTTTTTAGTTGTTAAGATGATAAAGTCCTTATTAATTAATGCATACAGCGGCTTGTTTTCTCCTCCCTTTTTAATTGTTTTATTGGTTTTTAGATCTATACTTGAATGAAATTTCCATTCGCCTAGAAGCATTTCATTTGTTGTTTTTTCTTTACAACTAACCATTGCCAGAATAAGAAATGTAATTACCAGTAAACTAATTCTTGTCGAATTCATATTAGTCTAATTAAGGAAGATTTTTTATTTATCGTTTATCGTATTTTGAAATTACGGCTTTTTTGCTAGAATCGTGTTATAAGCTTTTAGCGGCACACAACATAAGTCACACTTGTAGGTATAGCTCAAAGTTCTCAGCATAACATTCGAATGTGTTATCTCTAAAGAAAAAAATATAATGTTTTAAGTTGGAAACTTCTTGGTTCGTTAATAAAGTTACGTTGTCCTCAGGGAAATCGCTAATCTTGCTTTTCAAGAGATAAAAGTCGCCCCATGGTAATTCACAGTCTTTGTACCGATAGTTTCCTTTAAAATAACCTTCGTCATTCATTGAATTAAATGAATACGTATGACAATTAATAAATTTTAGTTGTCCTTTGTCTCCTTCGTTAAATCTTTCAAACTTTTCATAATTTAAGTAAAAGTCCAACGTTACAGAATTATCATTGATAGAGAGTTTTGGATCTGGTGTATTGGGCTCAGCATTCCAGTCGTTATTTAATCGTTCATATTCCATTTATTGTTATGTATATGTTTACCGCTTATTTATTGTTTCGAAGTTAAAAGTATTTTCGTTAAATTAGTTTAGTTACAAAGTAAGGTTTTGGGTTAACGCAAGAAACGTTATTATGTGTATCTAAGTTAATCATGCTCACGATGGATTTTTAAATATTTGATCATTGAAATTAATCCATCTTCGTTGTTTAAAAACCAATTGTTTTCTCTGAGTAATTCATTGCCTATTTTGTCTTTAACACAAAAAGTTAAATAATAATTATACCTCCCTCTTATTCTATTTTCAAAAGTGTGGGAATCCAAATCGTACCATTGGTTTGTTTTCAAATAGTAAAGTTTCGTTTTGTCTAATATAAAAACGGGCTGCTTCAGTATTATCATTCCCACTAATCCATAAATTCCGTACAAAAGAAGAATTATAATGAGTACAATAAATACTATTAGTCCTTCTTCTAATTTTTTTGAAAAAATCAGCCAAATAAAAATAAAAATGTTCAAAAACAAAATGCCAATTGATATAGCAGTTTTTAATTTACTATAATAAAACCTGATTCCGGATAAATTTTCTAATTCTCGGGTATTGTATTCTAGTAATTTAAGGAATTGGTTTTTAAGCATTTTAGTTACTTATAATTTACTTATAGGCTCACCTTCCTCTCTCAAAAGTACATAACCACAACAAAGAATTGTTGTATTGGATTACCTTCGGTAGGTCCATAAACCTAACACTAAACTACTAAAATTTTGGAAATGGTTTGTTGATTTGTCCGGATGATTTTTTGCTGTGAAAAACAGCTTTTTGGAGTATTCCCAAAAGTTTGGACAAAAAAAGAGGGGTAAGCTACTCATATCGCACCGCTCAACTTCTTACCTTTGCTACGTTCCCGTCCTGGAGGAGTCAGAAGGAGCTGGTCGTACAAGACTTACCCCG
>JBDKHH010000301.1:0-14626 GCA_039797785.1 Bacteroidota bacterium
AAAATTCGGATAAATAACGCTCACAGATAGTATTCCCATAGTTGGCTTCCTTCAACTTGGTTTTATTCGCCATTTATTTACTAGATTTGGGTTAACGGCGAATAAAACGCTAATAGTTAGGCACAACATAACCAAAATAAATTGGATGACAGATAAAGAGAAAATTGAATTAATAATTATTGGTGTTTCCTCAGTCGGAACACTAATCCTTGCTGCCCTTGCCATATTTGGTGATACAGTGAAGAAGTGGTTCTACAAATCAAATTTAAGTTTTGAGATTGAAAATAAAGAGCCATTTGTAATAGAATGTAATACAAAGGAGATTTTCTCTGATGATACATCCACATCAATCGCTATCAATTTGAGAATTCGTAATGTCGGAAATATCAGTGCTATTAATGCACAATTATATACAGAAAAGATTTTTCGTGTAAGACAAGAAAATCAAACATATTATTTAGACAGAGAGGTTATACCTGCGAACTTTTTATGGAAAAATGAAAGTGAATTGAAATCACTTACACCATTGATGTCACATTATGTTGAAATAGCAAGAATACAACAACAAATAGAATATACAAAAGACGTACAATCCAATAAAGAAATTCGAAATTCTAGAGACGTTTTGTTCTTATCAATACCTGACTCAACAATGTCTGGCGAATTCATAAAACTCGGAAAAGGCACCTACTTAATCCCAATTAAGGCTTATGCAGATAGTATGGGTAAAGAAAATGAAATATATATAGAAATATTTTGGAATGCGAACGACCTAAAACATAAGTCCAACTTAAATTTTTATGTCAAGCAAGTAAAGAGAAGTGAATTGTCAAACGAAGTAACTAAGCATTTATGATTTATCTAGTAACATACGACTTGAAAAAGCCCGGTAAAGATTATGAATCGCTTCATAATACTTTGAAAACAGCGACATCATGGTGGCATTATTTGGATTCAACTTGGATAATTAAAACAGAACAACCAGTTGACTATTGGTCAGAAAAAATAAGAGGTGTCATGGATGGAAATGACAATTTTCTTATAGTGGATATTACTAAACAAAAAAGGCAAGGGTGGCTACCGAAAAAAGCTTGGGAGTGGATTAGAAATAATGAATAATGTGCCTAACATGCTGTAAACAAAATGGCGCACAATTACGCTTTAGAAAAGCGCCACATTGTCTACAGCAGAACCGTTATAAGCCATGCTATGACAACCAAGCAACACGACATAAAAACTAATATCAAAATCGGACAAGAGATTTTTGAGAACTTAACCAACGACATAAGACCAGGATGGGCAGGACTTGTATTGTCTCGTTTTGATCAGTATATTCAAAACATTCCGCACGCAATTAGTGAACTATATTCAATCATTGACAACAAAGACCGTTGGAAAGAAGCACATGAACAATTTACCAAAATCAGAGCGTTTGGACTTGAAACAAAAAATTACGAACATGAAAGTTATTTAAGACTTGCAGAGCTTGTTGCCAAAGTAACATACAATGCTTCGGGACAATCTGTACCGTTTGACAGCGACAGCGGACACAACATTCCAAGTTTGGCATTGAAAGCAACAGAATGTTTCGACGACAATAGACTTGAACAAGAAGTTAAATCTGCAATTTTGATGTTTATTCGCAATAAGAAGTTAAAAGACAACTTAACAGCAGCCAATGACTTTTTGCTTTACAAAAAAATTAACGATATACTTTGGTTTGACTGGGATCCAAATGGTATTAACGACATCGCACCGAAAGACGAATATCAAAGCTATGTTCCAGAAATATTCGGACTTGTAAAAGCAAAATCTGACATACAAGAAATAGCAAACAGACTACACAAACTTGAAACTGAAAAAATGGGTATCAGTGGAACAATTGAAAACTGTTTGACCATTGCAGACAAAATACTAAAAGCACAATGACGTATAGCCAAACGGCAAGTCTTCTCCACAAGAACCCGAAGACGGCAATTAATCAAAACAATCTAACAAGATCCCTCTGAATTTCAGGGGGATTTTTTTTTGTGGTTTTGGGGATAAATAATCATAAATCACGAATCATAAATCACAAATCTTTTTTTACTTTAGTAAAAAAAATTAACGACTAAACTGTTTCGCTTATCCAGCAAATGTGGAGGTAAAAGAGGATAGTGGTTATATATAATTTAATGCCAATATCAAATAAAAAAATGGACGATATAAATAAAATAATCAATAACTTAAAAATTGTTGATGTTGTTATATGTAGAAATGAAAAGGACAAATTAAAAATATTGACTTTTATTTTTCTGACAGAAAATGAGTCTGATGAAATGAGTAAACTTTTAACAACAAAAGGTTTTCAAATAAAGGTTAATGATTTAGATGAAACTCACACAAAATTTGATTTGATATTTGATAATTGTGATTATGATTTGGTATTTGTAAGTAAAAAACAACTTGACTTGGAAGGGATAATTAATTCAAATGGATACTACGTAACTTCTGCTTTTTACAATACAGTTTCGGAAAAACTTGTGTTAAACTATAACTTTCAACTTTTACTACCTCAGTCTTAAGATTTTTCAACATTCAAAAGAAATACTTAATAGTAGAAATATACCGTTATTATAATGAGCAAATTAATTGGAGATACCCTTATAAAGAAACACGAAACAATAAAGGTTGAAATATTAGAGAACTATAATAGAGTTGACTGGGACTTTTGGTTTCTTTTAATTGCTGTCCTTTCGCTTTTATCAGCAGTTCTCATTCCAGTAATTATGCGAAAATATGAGGAACGTCGAACAAAATATGGTTTCCACCTATTTGTTAAGAAAAAATTCGGTGTTACATGGAATATTCTGACATATGATAAATATCCTTACAAGCAACCAACTGGACCCCAAGAATTAGATGATTTTGGGTTAACATTCGACCAAGCAATTAAACAATTTGTAAAAGATTATGAAAAATATCGTGATACAATTCACCCGTTGATGGCTTTTGGGGTTTTGTTTAATCTGCAAAATCTGCTGCATGTTATGAAACGAATTCAATATGAATTAGAAGGAATCAATTTAACTGATCTTGATGATAAAACTTTAGCAAATGCAGACAAACTTTCAAGAAAAGAACATAATAAATTGAATGCTATTTATTTACTTGTAGAACATTACATCTCGATTGTTTCTTTCAATGATAAATTTGATTCTTTAGTCACAATTAAAATAGTAATTAATGATTCAAAATGGGTAGCATTAAAACTAGATCAAAATGTTCTTAAAAATCAAGATATGATATTAAATGATTTAAATTATTTGAGACAAAATGAAGTTAACATTCAAGAAATTTTAAACATTAATAAAATTTTGATCCATGAATTGGATAGTTATTTACAAATGACAAAAAGAACAAAATAGCACTAACGTGCATTAAGCAAAATGGAGCAACAATTGTACTAAAAAAGAGTCTGAATAAAATGCCCAGAACAGTGAATGATTAGTAAAAAAACACCAGAACAAAAAAATGATAATGTACAAAAAGATACTTACAGAACTAATTCAAGAAAAAGAAACATGGAGAGAACTGAAATTAGAACTCTCAAAGTACAATGTTCATTCAACTGAAACAGCAGAGAAAGACACTAGAGCAGGTAAGATTTTTGAAGTATTCACAAAACACTATTTTCTAGCTTCACCAACTGAAAAAGACAATTTTAAAAATGTATGGTTGTTTGAAGAAACACCACTTGAAGTTCGAAACAAACTCAATCTAGGTAATCAAGATTATGGTGTAGATTTAGTACTTCAAGATATTGAAGACCAGTATTTTGTTGTTCAATGTAAATTCAAAAATGATGAGTCGAGCAAATTAAATTGGACAGCTGACAAAATAGCTAACCTTTTTGCTTTTTGTCCAAGTGCCTATGGATATATTGTTTTTTCCAATGCAATAGATTTAGACAATGTATCAAAAACTAGGCATGAAAATTTCACTTTTTACGGGGTTGCCAATTTAAACGAAATCGAAAAGGAAACATTCAAATCCATATACGGTTTATTAGGAAATAATCAATTAACTGTAAGAAAGTTATATGCCCCACTTCCTCATCAAAAGATAGCAATAAATGAGTGCACACAATGGTTCACAGAAGCTGAGGAAACGAGAGGACAATTGATTTTACCATGTGGTGCAGGAAAAACATTTACCGCACTTTGGATCAAAGAGAAACTACAAAGCTCAAATACTTTGGTACTCGTACCTTCCCTAGCATTATTAAGGCAAATAAAAAATGAATGGTTAAAACAACGAAAGAACATTTATCAATATCTATGCGTTTGTTCTGAAACAGACATTGATAAAGATACGACAGATACATTGGTTACTCATACATATGAAATTGATGCCCGAGTTACAACTGATTCAGAACAAGTAAAAACCTTTCTAAAAAAACCTTATGAAGAAAAAGTAATCTTTTCAACATACCATTCACTTCCTGTGATTGCAGATGCAATTAATGGGATAGATTTTAAATTTGATTTTACCTTTTGTGATGAAGCTCATAAAACAGCAGGAGTTGGAAATAATAAATTCAGCTTAGTACATAACAATAATCTTATTCCTTCAAAATATAGACTATACGCGACTGCAACACCTAGAATTGTAAAAGAATCATTAAAAAAGAAGCTCGGAGATGACTTAAAATATGCCTATGACATGAATGACCCAGACATATTTGGGCATGAGTTTCATCGAATGACTTTTAAAGATGCAATTGAAGAAAATATTCTTGTTGACTACAAAATTGTGGCTATTGGGGTAAACAGTGACGAGATGAAAGAATTTATTGAGCAAAGAAGATTTATAGATAAAAATATATCGATAGACGAATTAGCCAATAATTATGCATTGGAACACGTAATGCAAAAATACAATGCAAAACATGGTTTGACTTTCCATTCCAGAGTAAAATTAGCTCAAGAATTTGCATATAGACATAGTCAATTATTTCCTGAAACAAAAACTTTCTCGGTTAGTGGCGAACAACCAACCAGTCACAGAAACTTGATACTTGAAGAATTCAAAAATTCTGACAAGTCAATTGTTTCTAATGCCAGATGTTTAACAGAAGGAGTTGATGTACCGACCATTAACTTAGTATATTTTTGTGATCCTAAAAACTCCAAAGTTGATATTGTTCAAGCAGTTGGAAGGGCTTTAAGAAAGAAAGAAGGAAAGAAATTAGGTCTTATAGTTGTTCCAATTTTTCATTCAAAAAAAGAAAACCTTGAGAACTCTATTAGTTCAGGCTCATTCAACAATTTGCTTCAAGTTATTCGTTCATTGTGTGACCAAGATGAAAGGCTTCAAGATGAAATTAATCTTATCGCATTTGGGAAAGGCAAACAAAAATCAAATAAGATTGACATTATTTCTTCTAGTTTTTTGGAAGAGCAAGACAAAATCATTTTGGAAGGATTTGAAGAAAAGTTAAGGAATTCTCTTTTTGACCAAATCATTGAGAAGTCTTCTAACAATTGGGATTTATGGTTCTTTAATCTTAAAAACTATTTGGAAAGTAATAATCAAGAATATCCGAGTAAAAATGATGATAAAGATTTATACAGTTGGATTGCTAGCCAAAGAAACAGGAAGAAAAACGGCACACTCAAGAATGAAGAACTTCGCAAATTACACTCTATAAATTTTGTTTGGAGTATCGTAGAATGGAAATGGGAAAGGATGTTTTCACAATTCCAAGAATATTCAAACGATAATGTATTTCCGCCATGTCAAGAAATAGATGATCACGAATTAGTAAAATGGTATAAGTATCAAACCAACTGTATTAGAGAAAACATAATCCTTTCCAAAGAACAAAAAAGGCGTTTTCTTTCAATTGATAAAAAATTTGAAGGCCCATCAAGTAGAAAAAAATGGTTTGAACCATTCAACCAACTTGTTATATTCAGACAAGAGAACCCCACGAAATGGCCTCAATATGACAGGAAAAATAGTAGCTCAATTGAAAGTAAACTTCATGTTTTCTGCCAAAAAATAAGAACTCGTTATCGCGAGAATAATTTAGGGAACTTTTGGTTTGAAAAATTGGTTGAACTAGATTTCAATTTTGAAGGAAAAGCTGATAACTGGCTTCAATATTGGCATGACATTAAAGATAAACTAGAAAAAAATTCGTCCATTTCAGTCGACGAACTAGGCGTTAATGCTTACTCATGGATTTCCAGAAATCGTAAAAGTTATGAAGAAGGGACATTAACAAATTTTCAGAACAAAAAAATGGAAGAACTTAAACTTGAACAGTTCTTCGAAACTTGGAATCAAAAATTTAACAAAGTAAAAAATTGGATTGATGAAAATAATAGATTTCCATCCCGTGAATTACAGCCTGAATATTCATCTTGGTTACTTTCTCAAAGAATTGTTTTCAAGAATGGTAACTTATCTATTGATCAAATTAAAAAATTGAAATCTATAAACTTCAACCTAGTTCCAGATGGAAAGGAAAAAATAAAAAAGATTTGGCTTGAAATGTTTGAAAATGTCAAAACATTCAAAAACGAAAATAATTGTTGGCCAAAATTTGGAGCAGAAGGCATAGAGGGCAAAATGTACAATTGGTGTCAGTCGCAACGTCAAGCTCAAGCAGGAACACATTCAGGGGGTAAAAGAAAACCTTTACAACTGTGGCAAGTAGAAAAACTTGAATCTATAAATTTTGTTTGGAATAAACGAGAAGAAGATAAAACTTGGGATGAATGGTTTCAAGAGTTTTCTAAATTGACCATTTTAAATGGAAATGTGAAAATTCAAACATTAAAAGATGGAAATAGAAATCCAATTTATTATTGGTGGGCCAAACAAAAATATGAATATAAAAACGAAAAACTATTACCGGAGTATTTACAAAAACTAAAGGATATTGGAATCAATGAAGAAATAGCGTTTATGTCTAGTTCCAATGATGGTTTTACAAAATGGGCCAATAAAACAAATGAAATTGCTGAGTTTATTTTGAATACGGGAAATTACCCAAAAGCAGGACAAGACCAAGCTCAAAGAAAACTTTACCTAAGATTAAGTAAAATCAAGAAAGCATTCATTAATAATGAACTCTCAGAGAAACAATTAAAATTAATTGAAGAATTAAAAATAAGACTAGACTAATGACAAATTCATTTAGTCGATCCGATGAACAAGCCTCCAATTTTTAAAAAACATATCAACCACCAATAATGAGACCCATTCATATCCTTCTCATAACATTCCTAAGCATCATTGCTAGAAACAGCTTTTCCCAGGAATCACCCATCATGAAGTTGGTCGATTACGAACACCAATCGGAGAACTTAAGTTCAATGGACGATGTTAAAATATACAGTTATATGCAGATTTATGCATCTGGAAAGGTGATTGAAATTAACGAAGCGGGAGTTGCTACTGTCTTTACGATTGATTCATCATTAGTTGCTGTGTTAGATGCGCTTACTTCAAAGGGTTTGGAATATTTACGCAATAAGGAGAAACCACAAGCAAATCATTTTCATTCAGGAACATACTACTATTTAGAAAAAAACAATGCCACCGTTTGCTTCGATCCTTATGCTCCAAATGAACAAACTAATAAGGCCATTAAAAACATTAGGTCAGCACTAAAAGCAGCTGTAAAAAGTAACGAGACGAGTACGACCAAAATTGATACTGAATTAATTGAATCAATAAAATCCGCACATGCAATTTCGAACTTAAATGTCATTTCGAATCCACCTCCAGATCCTGGACGTTGAAAAAATACTATATGAATTGGAGAGAAAAAATACTCCCCTACTCTCCCATCCTCAAATCCTCAAATCCACAAAACCATGACAATCAAACTCCTTTCTCTCACATGGATTTTAGTACTGCTGAATGTTTGCGGTTGCAAGGACGCGCCGAAGAAAAACACCTTAGCTGAAGAAGTGAAAACCATGCGTCAAGAGGTTTAAAAGCCGATTGCGAAGAAAAAGAAGAAGGTGGAACCATTGCATGTGAAAGAAGTTGCGCCAACAACACAAAAGTACTTTTATCCAGCTATGTCCTACTGCGGCGGTGCGCTCTATGGAATCTATCGAAAGAAAGAGTTAATTCGTATCGAATCTACTTTTGGGGCAGAACTTGGTTATTCAACACAAAATGTGGAGTTCAAAAATGGAAAAATTGTTGGCATTCACTACCGCGAACATTACGCCGATTATGACAAGTACCGCGAAAAATATCCCAACTTGGGTGTAATTGATCCCGCGAAAGTGACTTACTCAGACACGCTCTACATTCTTAGCTTTGGAAAAGAAAAATCCTTTAAAACCTATGCAGGCAAACGACTTATTTCGACCAAAACCAACGAAGAATTAACCAATCGACTTCTAAAATGCGCTGAAACAATGCAGCAGGAATTGAACAGCGAAAAGCAGCTGGTGAAGGACTAAAGGAATCGAAGATTTTTTATACCTTAGTAAAAAAGTATTAACGACTAAACTGTTTCGCCATTCCAGCAACATCAAGAAGAATAAGCGCAAGTGTTTGGTTTGTATATGAATTAGCAACAATTGTCCATTATGGAATTAAACGTAAAATCTAATCTACCATAGAAAATTAAAATATGAAATTGTTAGATCATCTTCGAACTGAGATATTACAACTATTCTTAACATTTATTTCTGTTAGTCAACTGTCCTTTTGCCAAACATTTCCTGTTCAAAAAATAGATTCCACGTTCAAAACTGCTTCAAACCCTTTAATGATTAGTGATCAAATAAAAGATTATGATGAATATATAGTCTATACAAATTATAGTGCATGGACAAAGGAGCATATTTCTTATTTCCTAGGATCCAAAGATGGGGAGTGGTTTGCATTTAGATTTTTTATCGATTATGAAACTGATCATTACCGAACCCAAAAAGAATATAAAATAAAAAAGAAGAAAATTCGGATAAAGGATTCTCAAGTTAATGAAATGTTTGATTTTTATACTTCTGAAGGCTTTTGGGAGTTACAAAAAGACAGTCTTTTTCAACGAGAACGAAAGATAAATGATAGTTTGACTGAAATCCTCGTAGTTACAGATGGAAATACTGATGAATTCTTTATATCATCAGATAGAAAATATTTTAGCATCAATGTTTATATGGTAGATTACTATCAAAATGCATATCCAAATAATCAAAAATCTATATTTATCCTAAGTAGAAATAAATTTATATCACTATTTGAAAAGAATAAATAACTGGCACTAACACACGTTTGGCAAAAGAGCCGTAATCTTAGTATCGAAAACGATTAAAGAACAAGCAATCCCCATGATAGATCAAACAGATAGCGACTTAGAATTGTATAAACAACAGTTTGACAATCTTAACCACCTTGTTGGAAAAGCTATAGACGAAATTGTCCTTTATCTTGAAGCGACAGACGAAAATTATTCAGAACAACCTAATGTTTATGGAAAAAGTCTTTTAAATGGTTTGGATATTAAAGTTGGCGACATTTATTATTCCATTGGAGGTAGATTTAATGATTCACATTATGGTTTAATTATTTCTCAGGGGCGAACAACGGAATATGAATATATCGCAGAAGAAAAAAGCCCTATAAATTATGAAACTAAAATAATTAATGAACAAATAAAAAGTGTTGATATTTATTGGATGGAGATTCCTTGGAATGGAGCCGTTGGTTATTATCCTCAGGAGTTTGTAATTAAAACGGATATAGATTTTCTCTTGATCTCATCAATTGAAATAAATAATGGTCAAGTAAATACAGAATTTACAGATGAGATATTATTGATTGAAAACGAAGAAATTGCACAAAAACTACAACTTGGTCAATATGGAATTAATCAAAATGAGCGTGAATGGTTCTCTAATTTCCATGACTTAGTAGATGCGCACAATAAAAACTGGAAACAACAGTAGGAAAACAACAGGCTAGATCTTCCTGTGAAATAACTCGAAATTGAAACAAAAGCTTTAACTTCGAGACATCAGAAGCGCACAAAACACCATGACAAAACAACTTTACATTATCTTTTGCGAAAGTCCTTTTGAAGCGAACAAGGTTGACGAAGACTTTGAAGATCAATTTCTTGCTGCAAAACAAAATGGGTTTGAAACGCTTTTGTTTAATTATGAAGATTTGACTAGTGATGACCGTTTTTCGCAAGCCACAAAACGAATTAAACCACTAGACAACCTAGTTCAGGTCATTTATCGCGGCTGGATGCTGACACCAAAACAGTATTCAATTTTATATACTGATTTATTAGCAAAGAATTATCAACTGATCAATACAGCGAAGGAATATCAAAATTGTCACTATTTACCGGATAGTTTAACATACATTGAAAACAGAACCCCGAAAACTATCTTTGAAAAATTTGAGAATGAAAACAGCATTGACATACTCATTGAAAAGGCACAGGTATTTGGGCAACATCCTGTAATCTTGAAAGATTACGTGAAATCCGAAAAGCACGATTGGGAAACGGCTTGTTTTGTAGCCGATGCTTCTGATGCAGCAATGTTCAAACAGAAAATTCTTAAGTTGATCGAACTGCGCGATAAATATCTAAACGAAGGAATTGTTGTTCGTGAATTTATCGAACTCAATGATTTGATCATTCATTCGAAAAGCGGAATGCCTTTGACCGAAGAATATCGCTTGTTCTTTTGTAACAAGAAACTCGTTGGGATTTACGATTATTGGGAAGAAGGAGAATACACGCTTTCCAAACCAAACACATCTGAATTCGAAGAATTGGCAAAAAACGTTGAAAGCAATTTTTTCAGTATGGACATAGCGCGTCAAAAAAACGGTGAATTAATCATCATTGAACTTGGCGATGGACAAGTAGCTGGACTCCCCGACCGTACAGACCGACATGCATTTTACCAACAATTGAAAGAATGTTGGGTGTGATGACTACTAATGTTACGGAAACTTACTTAACAACCACTTAAAAAACAACAGTAACCATGCTAAAATTCATACCTCTTTTCATACTATTTCTTTTGGCTGCTTGTAATACAGGAAATATTAATACAACAAAAAGAAATAATTCCGATTCAATTCCATCTTCTGTTGTTCAAGAAGAAGAATTGCCGAATACCAAAGAACAACACATAAACACAAAGGAACAACAGGAAGAAGAAAGACAACAACAAATTTTGGATAGCATCAATTTTGAACAATCGTTGCGTTTAGGCTTACGAATTGCAAACAAGAAAAAGGATAAAAATAAATTCACATTACAATCGGACAGTTTGACTATTCGTTACGGTTATCTCTTTACTCCCAACGAAAAACATTTAATAATCAGGCGAACTTTTCCAATTGCCGTACAAACCGACATCTACAAACTACAAAACAATGAATTTGTAAACGTTTGTTCTAAAGAAATGCATCCAATGGCCTTTATTGATGATACGATACAAGATGTGAATGGAGATAAGCTCGGTGACTATTTGTTTCATTGGTATCCAATGTCAGGATGTTGTGAAAAAAATGTTTATGATGTGTTTTTACTAAACGGAAACGGAGATTTCACAAATGAAATTGAATTTATAAATCCTATTTTCTCTGCAAAAGAAAAAGTTGTTCGCGGTCGAAGATATGGTCATGAAGCTCCATTGTATAAATTCAAATGGAACGGATTTAAAATTGACACAATTGAATTCGTTTACTTTCCATCCAATATGAAGAACGGGAAATATATCAAACGAAAACACGAAAATGTAAATGAAAAAGGGGAAGTTTTAAAGAAATTACCCGAAGAATATAGAAAAATTGGTTATGGGTATTGAATCCATTGCAAGGCTCTAACAATGTTCACTCGCAATTTTTAGAATCATCGATCGGAATCATGGAAACATTGAACGAAAATAGTTTTAACTTAGAGTAACATTTGATTTTAACCAACTTTTCACTTCAGCGTCAATACAACATTATCAATCACATTTATGACTCGACACCTCATCCTATTATTTTCATTTTTTTCAATTCTTATTAGCTGTAAGAATGAGAAGAATACCATTTCTGATAAAGAGGTTGTTTCAGAATTAATTCAAAGATTCCCTGAATTGGCACAAGATACAATTGGTAAATATGAATTAAAAAGAACCGTCATCATTAGTGACAAAAAAGTAGGCATCAAATTATATTCATGCAAAAATGAGTATCGCATGCCTCACAATATAATTTTAATCAATAATGCAAAAGGTGAAAAATATGCAATTCCATTTTTCTCTAATAACGCACGGAAATATTGGAATTTTGAAAACGAAGCAAAAACCTATAAAAGCACTATGTACAATTCTCTTTTTGAAAAGGAATTTATCATAGCAATAAATCGTCTTAACCTAAATGATACTTTAGGAACTGGAAGAAACGTTTTATATGAGATTTTTCATTCATTACTGCATTTTCATCAAGTAACAGAGTATGATAAGGAATATTTAGATGATTTAGGACGGCATTTAGTTAGTTCGGGCTCACACAATGATGATGAAACTGAATCAGAACGAAGAAATGAATTGAATTCAAAACAAATTATAAATGACATTACAAAAACTGAATATATTTTAAACTACAATGCTCTGCTTGACCCAATAAACTATCGTGTATTTCAACTAGATTTTCCAATCAAGCCAAAAGCCAAAATCTTTAAGTTATCGATTAAAGTTTATCGATTCGGACAAGAAGTGATACCTTTAGAAATGTAAAATGCTGATAAGACCAGTTAGGCAAAACCTAAAATTCACTATACTTGTTAAACGAATCAACTGTTTGCAAAACCTAAAATGCATTTGGAAACCTCGAGCATGAAAGAATTGTCTGACTTAGCTTACATTACAAAAACAAAACTTGGTATCAACTACAACAGTGATGGAGTTAAATTTATTGAAGGATTTATAGAACGCACTAAATCTTATTTTCCTAAAGACCAATGGGAGGAATTAAGTGATTCATGCGGAGCATTTCTTGGACAGTGTATTATTGAAAATTATGGAGGGAAATGGTCTCAGGATGAGAATGGTCAATTCTGCATTGAGTTCAATAAACATAACAAAGTATATCCATTTTCAAAAGTTAGCAAGCAATTTGAAAATGGACTTGAAGATTCAATTCACTCACTCTACATCGCAATTCCAACCGTTTTTAATTTACAAGCAATGAAAAAAAAGAAATGGTGGAATTTCCATTGATTTTTAACCAATACAAAAACAACAAACACCATTTTCACACGATGAATTATAGCGCACACGATGAATTGAAGAAATTAGATGATTATTACCCTAATTCGGATCTAAAAAATTCGTACAAAAAGCATCGTGAAGAAATAATCAAATTGTTGACTACGATTGATCATATCTGGCAACATCAGCAACTTGACAAAAACACATTTGAAATAGTATACAACGGTTTACAAAATCCCTGGATGGTGGTTTATTACTATATCGTCGGTGAACAAATTAATAAGATGATTGGAAAAATAGCTGGAATTGAGGAAGTAATTTATCAAGGTATTCAGGACAAAAATTGGCAAACACGTTTTAATACTGTTGTTATAATGAAAGCAATTGATAACCAAGATCTAAAAACGAAAATAATTGACCTTGGTATGTCTGATAAAAGTAGAAAGGTTAGAGAAATGGCGGAAGATGTAAAAATCAATTACTTGGGTTCATCAACTGATTCTGAAAACCAAATCTTACCAAAAACGGAAAACTCTTGGTTAAAAAAACTTTTCGGATCTTCAGAATCAAAACCTTAAATAAACAAATTGGTGGGATAAAAACAGAAGGCGTAATTAATCAAAACCTAAAATTCACTATACTTGTTAAACGCCTTTGCCTATTTGGTAACCGTTACTAACAATTAAATGAATCAACATAATATTGAAAAAAAGCATTCAATGAAAAAGAATCTTTTAATAATTTTCTTATTTGCTAATTTAAATGCATTTGGACAGATATTTCCTGATTCAATTGGAATTATTGACGGAGTGCAAATTCCCGAGCATAAACCAACAAAGTCTATTCAATGTTACAACAACACTACTGAAATATTATGGGACAACACTAATACATCAACTCATATTAGTGATACATTTAAATTAATTGGTGTTCTTGAACATGATGTGATTCAGCTACAATGTGGTATTGCTATTATTTCTATTTCTGGAAAATTTAAAGTTGAAGAATATAGTGATATTCTTTATTCCAAAGATGAAATAGTTGTACTATTTATATGTCCAGGTGATTACAAGTATGATAAGTTGATGAAAGGTAATACTTATGAATTGTTCGTATCAAATAACAAAACTACTCCCTATGGTATTCCATTAGAGAATAGCATGACCAAAGAAGAAATAGAAATTATTAAAAACTTTAACAATGGAAACCTAGTCTGGGCTATAGAATGGAGAGAAATAAGAAAATAACCGTTAACATTACTATATAATTCCCCCACTATTTAAGACAGCGGTTTTTCAAATATAATGTGTTTTAGCACACTGTTTTCATTTGATGATAATAATTTTCTGGGGTTAGATTATTGATGCCTGTGTGCCTTCTTT
>JBDKHH010000302.1:0-9307 GCA_039797785.1 Bacteroidota bacterium
GCTGAAAAAGGAAGTAAAATCGAACAACTGGATCTTGAACTTCACGATCTGTATTTTATGCTTTCGTATGATCTTCTAAAACAAAAAGACCTGCCAAAATTGATGCAACTAACTTCAAGTAAAGCTATTTTTCAGGACCATCAGTTGATTTCGGATATGTGCGTTAAACAATTGAAAACCGAGGCAAGATTGGGCTATCCGCCACCGAAAGGTTTGTTAGAACTCTTTGAACATGATTAAATTTTACCGGATTTATTTAGTTCCGAATACGAAAGTAGTTTCAAATTCGTTCTACCTTTGAAGACAACAAACTTTTGAAAACAAAAAAGCACAAAATATCCTTAAAACAAAACCCAATGAAACAACTAAGCCTCACTACGCTCCTATTCGTTTTCATCGCTTTAAGCGGAAACGCACAAACCAAAAAATTTGCTTTTGGAATCAATCTTTACCCAAACTATTCTGCAGGAATTATTTCGAATGATGGAAATACTCCAGGGGCGGTTCAATCAGGTTTCGATGCGATTGAAACGTGGAAGCCGTGTTTAAGTTCAAGCATTTTTGTAGAATACATCATCAATGAAAAATCAATGCTCGGATTCGGAATGGGTTATCAAAACAATGGAGAAAAAACACAAAAACTTCAATTAATTTACGCTTACGACCCAATAACTGGTCAGCCAATTATCGATCCTTCAGAACCTTCAGAAGCAAAATTCGTCTACAACCGACACAATCTTGAACTACCGATTTATTATAAACGCATGTTCGGAAAGCGTTTTTATTTACAAGCAGGCGTAAGTGGGATGATTAACCTGTTGAATACAAGTACAACAGTTAAATACTACCTTGACGATTCAAAGGAAAGAAAAACTGTCACCGATAATTCAACCAATTTTCGAAGATTTAACATTGCTGCAAATCTTGGTTGCGGATGGAACTATTTAACACGTGATAAATTCACACTCTTCGTTCAACCATCATTCCAATACGGTATTTTAGGTGTTTCAAAAACGGCTTCACTTAACCGCAATTTCTTTTCAACAGGAATTTCAACGGGAATTAAATTCTAATTCCCGCCGAGCAACCCTTTATTGATTATCTTGAAAGTCTAATTACTAATTCAACGCTTATTCAATGGCAATCTTTCTTTGGGTAAAATGAGGTTGATACCATTCATCCAAATAGTTGAGGTATAAAAGATAGTTTCCTGGAGCAAAATGCGCAGTTTTTAGCTGAATTCCTCCTTCTTCGATTACGTTGTAGGTTTCGTTCACCATTTTACGACCAGTAATGTCTATAAGTTCGATCGACACATTTGACCAATCAGCAGAATTGCGAATTGTCATTACATCAGTAGATGGATTCGGATACGTTGAAATAGTTGATACCCCAGATTCTAGTTCATCAATTCCAATTCCGCCGACAGAAATTTGCATTGTCTGAGAGTTAACACTTCCATCACAAAAAGTGACTGTTAATGTGACTGTATAAACACCGTTCACGGTATAAGCGTGCGTCGGGTTCTGAATTGTGGTAGTTACACCGTCTCCAAAATCCCACATCCAATAAATTGGGTTATCATAACTGGCATCCGTAAAGAAAATGGTTTGATTCGCCAATGGACTTGGCGTATTGACAATGAAATTTACAATTGAATTGGCTGGCGTACCTGAAGGCGTTGAGGTATATGAAAGCTCAAAACCTGTTTCAGTCACAGAAAAATCTGATGTAAATTCGATATACGCCGTTCCGCCTGTTGTAGTATATGGGATTTGAAGATCAACACCAGTATACGATACTAAAACAGGTGCAGTTGCATCGGCTCCATCATAAATAATAAGATAATCATAACCTGTTTCAATACTCATTGCTTCCATTGTGAACGTAATATTTTCTGCATCACAGAGCTGAATGAGCATGGAGCAATTTTCTCCATCTTGGTATGAACCAGACGCTCCACCAGAATCGAAAATATAGCCCGCAGGTAAATACGTGATACCTTGAGTACACATGTTCACATTTGAAAAGCATTCAATTTGTTGAACAATCGTATCAACACCTGCACAATTATGCGCGATTAATTGCACAGAATACATTCCTGGATTCAAGTACATTTTGTTAGGATTTTGAACATTCGCTGTCGTTCCATCGCCAAAATCCCATTCCCAACTTGTTGGATTGTGCGTTGTAAGATCATTGAATTGGGATACTTGACCAGCAGATACTCCTTGAACAGTAAAATTGGCAACTGGATCCAAGGGATTTATTTCAATTGCATCGACAATCGTTTCTGTGTCCACTCCAGGACAAAGAAGTGTATTAGAGACAACCAATGTCACCGTATAACTTCCGTTCGCAGCATAAACATGTGTTGGGTTTTGTAACGTTGATGTGTTTCCGTCTCCAAAGTTCCAAGTATAATTTTCATAACCCGAATTGGCCCCAAAAGACGTTGTTAAAGGGGCAACGCACGCGAAATTTTCTGAGATTGTAAAATCTGCATTCACTTGACCAGACACAGTATTAGGTCCAACCCCAACAGCATACCAAGCATGAACAACGGCAAAATGTTGAGGAGAGCACAAACCGAATAAATCAATTGCGGCTTGTTCAGAACCTAAACGAGCATCCATAAACGTTGATACCGGCGTAAGATAAAATGCTAAGTTTCGATAAGCGATTGCCATTGCGTCAGTCATCCCAATTGAAGCGACCGCATAATTATCTCCCAAATCATTTGTTCCTGTTCCTCCATTGCACAAAAGATAGTACCAGAAGTTTTGAATTCCACTGTCATAATGCACAATATCACCATTGTTAAAATACAAACCATTGTAACAATCTGCATTCAAAAACTCATTCGGATTTGCCATATTTCTAAAAGCCGATTCGCCCGGAGCATTTGGATGTAATAATTGATCTCCGATATACCAAGTGGCAATTGCTGGAGCATTTAGAAATCGAATTGTCGCACCAAAAATGTCACTAAACGATTCATTCAAAGCACCCGACTCGTCAGAATAAATCAATCCAGCAGAATATTCTGTTACACCATGTGTTAATTCATGTCCCGTGACTTCCAGCGAAACAACTGGAAAATGATCTGCGTCTCCATTTCCATAGTACATAGAATTTTCAGGACCACCAGACCAATACGCGTTTAATCCAACATTCGCATCATTCACATAATTAATGATTATCCCAGCTGCGTTATCATATGAATCGCGGTTAAAATTGTTAAAATAAAAATCGTACGTTGCCTCTGCTCCAAAATGAGCATCCATTGCAAATTCATCCAAATTTGCATTTACATTGTTCCAATTATTGTCAGCATCCGCATACGGTTGCATTGACGCAGCATTCAGCGTTTGAATTCCGTTTCCTCTTCCCGTTTCCGTGGTAACAAAATTGGATGGCGATACTGCATTTGTTGTTACTGTTTGAACACCTGAAAATTGTGTGTGACCTATACCTACCGCATCTGTCGAACACATTTTGTTTATTACTGACAATACTTTTCCAGAAACTGCATCAATGTAAATCACTTTATTTACATGTGGCGATTTCGAAAAGACCGCAATTTTATACGCCAGATTTGGTTTGTTTTTGGACAGAAATACAACAATCTCCGAACTAGTAGAGCTTAAATTTTCCTTTTTAAGTTGCACCAAACTATCCTTTAGCGCAATCGTCAAGGCATCGTCACTTGAAATCGTTGGCTCAATGTTTAACTGAATAGTTGGTTCAAAATCACCATTTGCAGATTGAATAAAACCGTTTTTTGAGTGATAAATAAAGACATTTCCTTCGACAGGTGTGTTTTTATACATTTGCTGATAACGTGAATGCACCATTCCCATTTGATCCGTCTCGGTTCGGATTAATTCCCACGAATTGTCTTGATTGTCACCAAACAACAAATGTGATAATTCAAGCATTGAAGAATCATTGTAGGCGTTTGACCTAAGATTAATCGATTGGACAGACTGATTCTGTTCATTCATCAGAATGCTTGTTGCACCTGGTATTTTATGTTCTGCATCCTTCCCGGAGAATCGTTGAGCATTGGAAAATTGTGTAATTAAAATTCCAAAAAGCAAGAATATCATTTTTCTCATATGACACGTGGTTTAATTGTTTTGAGATCAATCAAATTAAAGAAAATTTAAGACATGAGCGCTCAAAAAACGTTTAAAATGTAGCAATTAATTTTTTAAAGGTAATTTAGGTTGAGTAATCGCTATGTAAAGCATCCAAGCAACCCGAAGAGAGTTCTCAGCGGTTAAAATGAAATTCGTACTTTTATCCTATGCTCGGCAAAATCCCATACGAATTCTCCGCTGAAACGTGGCAACACGGCGCAACTGGCGGTTGGTATTTTGTGACCTTACCTGTTGAAATTTCTACAGAGATTCGAACACATTTTAAGTGGCAAGAAGAAGGTTGGGGACGCTTAAAAACACGCGCAAAAATTGGTTCAAGCGAATGGGATACGGCTATTTGGTTTGACACGAAACGTTCCAGTTATTTACTTCCATTGAAAGCGGTCATTCGCAAAAAGGAGGGAATTGAAGTAAATCAATTGATTCAGATTACGCTTTTGGTTTAACTTTGACGCTCGTATGAATATCACAAAACTCAGTCTAAACGAATCATTACCGCTCACGTGCTCACGCAAAGGAACGTGTTGTCATGGAAATCAAGTATTGTTGAATCCATGGGAATTGGCGCGTTTGGCGCATGAAAAGAACATATCAGCATCCGAATTTCGTGCAGCGTTTTGTATTCAAGGAGGAAGTGTTTTGCATTTCAATGGAGAAAAAGATCAACGTGGAAAAGCAGCCTGTGGTTTGTACACTGAGAATTTTGGTTGCAGCGTTCATACTGCAAGACCGCTTGCTTGTCGTTTATTTCCTTTGGGCCGACAAGTGCAACATGAAAAAGCGGAATACATTTTCCAAGGAACAACTTTTCCTTGTTTGAATGGCTGTTCGGAAGTGCTTGATTTACCAAAAATCACCGTTGCAGATTATTTAGAAGGACAAGTAACCGCCGATTTTGAATTGGCGCAAGATGCCTATTTGGAAATCATGCAAAACTTGGCAGATATCGCTTTCACCTTACTGTTGGAAACTGGTTTGTCTGAATCGGGCGACACAGCAACCTTAACACAATGGCGCAAAAGTGGATTATTAAATGGCGAGCAACTTGCACAATTACTACCAATTGAATGGCAAGAAGCGTTGATTGTACCAAGTATTTCACTCGACAAAACGGATGTTCAATCCTTCATCGAAGCGCACAATGAACGAATGCAAGAACAAGCGCAATTGCATGTCAATGGCTTGTCGAGCATGAACGATTTCCATGAAGCTGCTGTTCTCATGATGCGAATGGCCTTCTTCTTGGCCCGTTCGTTGGGAGCCGATTCAACCGCATTATCTGAAATGTGGATTGATGTTGCGAAGGAAAATGGGGCTCGTGAGTAAGTGTTTAAATCGCTGAATCTTTAATCAATGGTAAAATTTCCAAGGATTTTTTCAACTGATACAATGGTAGCGTTTCCATCTTTGTTGCAACTTGGTTTTCATCAAGGTCTTTAAAAATCAATACAGCGCCATTTCTTGTTGGACGCAAATACAATTGTTCTAAAAAGCCTTCTGCTTTCCAAGCCGCAATAACTTCTCGTTCATGTTGGATGATTTCTTGGAAATTAGTTGGTAAATTTTCTGTGTCGATTGTCAAAATTGCTAAAACTCTGTTCATGATTGTTTCTTTAAATAATCGTAGTGCTTTTGGGATAAATCCTTATCCGTTTAAAACGAAATTACTAACTTGGACTACTTGTAATCAATCGTAATTAAGATTGTGTATAGACTAAAATAATAGACCAATGGGAAATACGGCAGTTCGCAAGACAAAAGACTTTATTCCGGGCAATTGTCCCGTATCTTTCACAATGAATATGTTTGGTGGAAAATGGAAACCAAGCATTATTCACATGATTCGCACAGATCGCAATCGCTACAGTTTAATGTTGAAAGACATGCATGAAATCAGCAAGCAAACGTTGACGAATCAATTGCGTGAGTTGGAAATGGACGGAATAATTGAACGTACAATTTTTGCAGAAATCCCTCCGCGTGTTGAATATTCGATTACACCTTATGGAGAAACATTGCTACCAATCATTGACAGTATGTCGCGTTGGGCAAAAGAACACATGCCAGTGCAATTGCGTAAGGTTGAAGGAACCTGTGTGAAATAATTGCTTGAAGTTTCCTCGGAGAACATTTCGGCACATCGAGAGTATTTCGGCACTTCTACAGGCTGTGTGACCTCAATAAATCATTGCAGTAACCTGAAAACATCAACTCAGTTAAGGTTAGTAATTCTATAAAATTTAATAATCATTGATTTTTAGTAATTTAGTGTCAATGAAAAAGGTTGTTTTTATTTTAAGCTTTGTTGCCTGCATTCATTTTGGCAAAGCCCAAACTGTTTGTGATTCTTTGTCAGTTGATACAGTTTATGTTGATGCCAACTCGTTTAATATTACGGTATACAATAGCAGTGAACATTTTATTGTATATCCATATTTCAGTATTTTACTTGATGCAAATCCATACATTTCGTTTAATAACAATTTGATGGTTCCGTCATTTTTGAGCACTCCAAGTGATGCCAATGCAGGTTTTACAAGTGGGAATTATTTTAACATCAACCTCACTCCTGCTTCACAAGTGCCGCAAAATACGTTGTTCACTGGAATGTTGATGATTCAAGATCCAAATGATTCGACCTTTTTGTGTGGATTGCCATTTAGTTTTCTCTATGGCGACCAACTAGCATCAATAACTGAACTTTCAGAAAATCAATTCACCATTTTCCCTAATCCATCAGCAGGATTACTTACAATTCAATCGAAAGAAGAGGAAGGAACAATTGCGGTAATAGATCAATTTGGAAGGACAATTCAATCCACGGAATTGAATGCAGGAAATACAGTTATTCAACTTGAAGAAGTAGGTCTTTATTGCATTCAAATTTCTTCAAAGCAAGGTCAATTTACACAAAAAATCATGGTACAAAAATGATTGTATCCATCACCAAATTAGAATTAAAATCGTACTCCAAAATATTTGCCTTTTTCAGGTTTAACCAGAAAATCATTAAGGAGTTACAAGGCTCCAACTGCAAACAATTCAAGCTTTCACCCAATTGGAATTTAGGCACGTGGTACACGATGACGCTTTGGGAAAATGAAGCAGATTTGTTCGCATTCTACCGCGGTGGAACCCACGCAAAAGCAATGCAAGAAGCAACTAATTTCTCTACGAACATTAAAGCTATTCGCGTCGAAGGAACTGAATTAGTAAACTGGAAAAAAGCTAAAAAGCTATTTGATTAACTTTTACTCCTTCACAATTTTCAGGCGATAAACTTCTCCATTTCGTTGATAAAGTTGCAGAATGTAGTTGCCGCTTGCTAACGATTCTAGATTCACGACAGCTTTTTCAGTAGACGAAAAATCAAACTTTATAGCACATTTTGCACCCAACAGATCGACAATTTCAAACGATTGAATCTCTGCAAATTGTGGTGAAGTAACTGTCACAATATCGCTTGTCGGATTTGGAAAAACTTCCACTTTTATGATGGATTGGAATTCATTTAAGCCTACATTCAAATCACAAATATCAATTCCATTTTCGTAATACGTCGTATCATTTCTGGAGTAACAAATCAAATCAGACTCAAAAAACTCAAAGGGCTGCATTGTTCCCAAAAATCCATTGTCATGCCCAATTCCTTCGATGAGTTTCACAGAAAAACCTGAATTTGAACTCAAATCAAAAATGGAGCGTGTTTCATTTCCAACTTGGAAATTGGTAATTGCTGTTACAGTAATATCAGTATCTGAATTAATAACTGTTAGCGGCAAAGTATCTCCCACTTGCAAATCAAAATCATACAACAAGGTATCGACAGAATTGATCAAATCATAGGAATACACTTTTTTACCCACTTGTCTAACAAAACCATAGAGATTGGAAAACGTATAATCCGCATTACAAATAACTCCAGGCAGCGGGTTTATCGGACTTTCAGACATTACACCATGATAGATTAAATGCTTGTAGGTTAAACCACCAATGACAGAATCACCAACAATTTCAACGACATATTTCCCTTGCGTCCAACAAGGTGCTGTTAATGAAAGTCCTACAGAGTTTATTCTCCATTTTGAACCATCAGCCAAATAATTAGGCGTTTGACCCAAAACCATTTTTCCAGAAAAAAACAGCATCATAACCACTAGAACAATTGACTTCATAAACATACTTTTAACTCTACAAACGTACACTTTCTTTTAAAGGTTGAGAAATTCTGCAATTTCAACCAATTAATTGTGTGAACAAGCTTGGGTTTTGATTCAAGTATTCAAAATGAAATTGCAAACGTTCCAAGTTTTTCATGATTGCGTCAAGATCTGTTTTGTTTTTTAACTCTAAGCCCACAACGGCAGGGCCACTTTCACGGTTATTCTTCTTTGAAAACTGGAAAAACGTAATGTCGTCAGATGGTCCCAACACCTTGCTCACAAAATCTTTCAAAGCTCCAGGTCGCTGCGGAAATTGAATTAAAAAGTAGTGTTTTAGTCCTTCGTAAAACAAGGAACGTTCCTTAATTTCCTCTGTGCGTGTTATATCGTTGTTGCTTCCACTCACAATACAAACGACGGTTTTTCCCTGAAGTTCTTCTTTCAATTGATCCAACGCAGCGATACTCAAAGCGCCCGCTGGTTCAACCACCATTGCTTCTTCGTTGTACAATTTCAGAATGGTGCTACACACTTTTCCTTCATCCACCGTAATGACACGATCCAAGCGATCGCGGCATAGTTGAAAATTCAAATCTCCCACACGTTTTACCGCTGCGCCGTCTACAAACTTGTCGATTTCTTCTAAGCCTACATTTTCACCTGATTCAATAGCCGATTTCATCGATGCAGCGCCAGCAGGTTCAACTCCAATAATTTTAGTAGTAGGGCTCAAGTGTTTAAATACTGTTGAAACGCCTGCAGCTAATCCACCGCCGCCAATTGGAAGCAGTAAATAATCGATTGGAACGTTTACCTGTTTTAATAATTCTAATCCGATTGTTCCTTGTCCAGCGATTACTTTCACATCATCAAACGGATGGACAAAAACGTTGTTATTCTTTTCACAAAATACGATTGCTTCTTTGTAAGCATCGTCAAAGGTATCGCCTGCTAATACAATTGTCACATTTCCCTTTC
>JBDKHH010000303.1:0-17029 GCA_039797785.1 Bacteroidota bacterium
TACAATGGAATGCAGACGGCAACTTACAATGTAGCTTCTATCAGTGAAAATGGTTGTATGCGCAATGATATGATTTCAATTTATTTGATTGAATTATCAATTCCGAATGCTTTTTCACCGAACAACGATGGTTATAACGATTTATTCGTAGTTCCAGAACTTGAACTTTACAAAGGAAAAATTGCCGTTTTCAATCGTTGGGGCGATAAAGTTTTTGAAAGCGATCATTACATGAATGATTGGGACGGAAGATGTCGCACTTCGTTTTGTATGGGACAAGGTGATTTACCAGAAGGAACCTATTTTTATTCAATTGATGTCGAACACATTCATTTCGATGGATACATTACTTTAAAACGTTAATCCATGAAAAGAATTCTCATCATTTGTTTAGTTGTGAGTGGCTTTTCGTATAGCCAAAATGTTGTTCGTTTCTCGCAATTCAATTTAGCAAAATCACTATACAATCCTGGAGCTTTGGCTACAGATGCAAAATATTCTGCAGATTTAGTGTACAGAAATCAATGGGCTGGCGTTGAAGGTGCTCCAACAACAGTTGCGTTTAATGCTTCTGCTGAATTGATGGATGACATGGCTGTCGGGATCAATTTTTACAACGATCGAATTGGTGCAACGCAGGTGAATTCTGTTTCGGCCATGTATGCGTATCGACTGTTATTTGATCGCAGAAATTATTTAGCCTTTGGCGTAGGTTTAGGCGTTGACAATATCTCAAGCAACTTGGCTGGAGCGATTACAACTACTCCAAACGATCCAACATTCAGCGCGAGCTATTCAAAATTTCAGTTCAACTCTTCTTTCGGTATCTATTACCGTAATTCGAAATTCTATTTAGGCCTTTCTATTCCCCAAATGTTTCAAGATGTTGTGAGCGGTCCATCAAAAGGAATTCGTCCTTCACTTTGGCATTACATGTTAGCAACTGGTTATTATTGGGAACTTTCTGATCGTTTCGTGTTAAATCCTAATCTTCAGATTAAAACTGTTCTAAACGCGCCAATTCAAGGAGATCTTGTCCTTCGTGGTATTTCAAACAATCTTGGTTTCAGTGTTGGATACCGCAGCGAAAACTCAATGATTTTTGGTCTCGACTATACCTTCATTGATAAAATCCGTGTTGGATATTCTTTCAATTATGATGCTGGTAAGTTAGCACGTACGAAAGGAATATCACATGAAGTCTACATTGGATTAGGGCTTCCGTATTATTTCAACAAGGACAATTTTAGCACACGCCAATACATTGGAAGAAAATCTGGTTTTCAACGAAATTACAAGCGAAGATATCACCGCAGTAAAAAGCGATAAATCATTTAAAATCATCGCTCAAACAACTATTCAATAAGTTAAATTTTAGATTTTTCTTCGTTGTTAGTAAACCGTTTTAATTTTCACATGTTATTCCTTAAAAATACGTCGATTCGATGTATATTTGTAACCTCAAATTCAAATTGTAAGGAATGAGCGCTTTCTCTAAAAGACACATCGGTCCAAACGAAGCTGAAAAAGCTACCATGTTGGCAAAAATCGGAGTACATTCAGTAGCCGAATTAATTGACAAAACTATCCCAGCACATATCCGCCTGAATCGTGAATTACACGTTTCTGACGCGATGAGCGAACAGGAATACTTAAACCACGTAAACAATCTTGCGAACAAGAACAAAGTATTTAAATCATTTATTGGTTTAGGTTACAATGAAACAATTGTTCCTTCTGTTATTTTGCGCAACGTTTTAGAAAATCCAGGATGGTACACGGCATACACGCCATACCAAGCTGAAATTTCTCAAGGTCGTTTGGAAGCACTTTTGAATTTCCAAACAATGATTTTGGAATTGACAGGAATGGAAATCGCAAATGCTTCTTTATTAGATGAAGCAACTGCAGCATCTGAAGCAATGATCATGTTCTGGAATTCACGTTCTAGAAGTGATGTGAAAGAAGGAAAAAATAAATTCTTTATTGCTGAGACAGCTTTCCCTCAAACAATTGATGTTGTTGAAGGACGTGCTAAAAATCTTGGAATTGAATTAGTTATTGGAAATCCAGATACGTATGCATTTGACGGAATGTTCTTCGGAGCATTGGTTCAATATCCAGATGCAAAAGGTACTATTACGGATATCAAAACATTTATCACACGTGCTAAAGAACAAGGAATTCAAGTTGCAGTTGCAGCGGATATTCTTTCTTTGGTCATCTTAAATTCTCCAGGATCACTTGGTGCTGATTGTGTATTGGGTTCATCTCAACGCTTCGGTGTACCAATGGGTTATGGTGGACCTCACGCTGCTTTTTTCGCAGTGAAAGAAGATTACAAACGTAATATTCCAGGTCGTATTATTGGTGTTTCTAAAGATGCTGATGACAACATGGCTTTGCGTATGGCGCTTCAAACACGTGAGCAACACATTAAAAGAGATAAAGCAACTTCAAATATTTGTACAGCGCAAGCATTATTAGCTGTAATGGCAAGTATGTACGCAGTTTATCACGGACCAGCTGGAATGCGTGAAATTGCATTGCATGTTCATTCCTTAGCTGCAAAAACTGCAGATGGATTGAAAGCAATGGGAATCGAATTAGGTTCGGAAAATTACTTTGATACATTGCATGTAAAAGGAATTCAAGCTTCAGCAATTCAATCGGTAGCAGAAGACAATCACTTGAATTTCCATTACTTGAATGACCATGAGTTAACAATCAGTTTTGGTGAGCCTCATACAACTGCAGATGTAGAAACAATTTTGGCAGTATTTGCGAAAGTGAATGCTAAATCTGCTACAGCTGTAACAACTGAATTACATGCTAACTTGAGTGGTTCATACATGCGTTCAGATGCTGTATTTACACATCCAACTTTCAACAGCTTCCATTCAGAGTCAAAAATGATGCGTTATTTGAAGCGTTTGGAAAACAAAGATTTATCATTGGTTCACAGTATGATTCCACTTGGATCTTGTACAATGAAATTGAATGCTGCATCTGAGTTAATGCCAATCACAAATCCTCAATTCGCAAACATGCACCCATTTGCTCCTTTAAATCAAGCAGATGGTTACCACGAAATGTTCCGTGAATTAGAAGCTGATTTATGTGCTTGTACAGGATTTGCTGCAATGTCATTGCAACCAAACTCTGGAGCTCAAGGAGAATACGCTGGTTTGATGGTTATCAAAGCATACCATGAATCACGTGGAGATCACAAACGAAATATAATGATTATTCCTTCATCCGCTCACGGTACAAACCCTGCATCTGCTGTTATGGCTGGATTCGAAGTGGTTGTTACAGGATGTGATGAAAACGGAAATATCGATATCGAAGAATTAAGAAAAGTAGCAACTGAATTGAAAGATTCTTTAGCTGGTTTAATGGTTACATATCCATCAACTCACGGTGTTTACGAAGAAGGAATTCGTGAGATTACTTCAATCGTTCACGACAACGGTGGACAAGTATACATGGATGGAGCAAACATGAATGCACAAGTTGGATTAACAAATCCAGGAAACATTGGAGCAGACGTTTGTCACTTGAACCTACACAAAACATTTGCAATTCCTCACGGTGGTGGTGGACCAGGAATGGGACCAATCGGTGTTGCAGCGCATTTAGCACCTTTCTTACCAGGAAGTCCATTAGTGAAAGCTGGTGGTGAACAAGCGATTCATGCAGTTTCTGCAGCGCCTTACGGAAGTGCTTTGATTTTGTTGATTTCATTCGGATATATCAAAATGCTTGGAGCAGTTGGTTTACGTGAATCAACAGAAAATGCAATAATGAATGCAAATTACATTGCAGCAGAATTGAAAGGTGACTACGACATTCTTTACACAGGTAAAAATGGAACAGTTGCTCACGAGTTGATTTTAGATTGCCGTGAAATCAAGAAAACATCTGACGTTGAAGTAGCAGATATTGCAAAACGTTTGATTGATTATGGATTCCACGCTCCTACTGTATCATTCCCAGTTGCTGGAACATTAATGATTGAACCAACTGAGTCTGAAGACAAAGAAGAATTAGATCGTTTCATTTTAGCGATGAAAACAATTCGTAAAGAAATTGCTGAAATCGAAAATGGCCATGCAGATAAAGAAAACAACTTGATCAAAAATGCGCCTCACACAGCAGATTGTATCATCAACAAAGATTGGAATTACCCATACACTCCGCAAGAAGCTGTTTATCCAGTTCCTTACTTAAAAGAGTTCAAATACTGGGTTCCAGTTCGTCGTGTTGACAATGCGTACGGTGATAGAAACTTAGTTTGTTCTTGTCCGAGTGTTGAGAGTTATAAGAACATTGTTGAAGCATAATTTAGATTAAATACTCTTATAAATCCCCGCCAATTGGTGGGGATTTTTTGTTTCAAGGCAACTGAGTAGTTTCTTCGTTCGTCATGGTACTATAAAAACTACTACTATGAAAAATCATCTTTTCAAATCGTTCGTAATGGCTATAAGCTGTTTACTAACATCTTTTTCCTTTTCACAAGGATTTCAAATTTCCTCGGTTACCGCAGTTCAAAATGGGAACTTCATTTGCGATTCAACAGTTGAAATTTCAATTGCTGCACTCAACTCAGCGACAAACACCGGTTTTGATTATGATTTAGCCATTGTCGGTTCGAATTTCACTGCCTCACAATTTCAAGTGATTATCGATTGGGGAGACGGAAACACCTCTACGCATTACGGTGGAACATCCACAAGCGGAACTCCAATTGCATTCAATCCACCCATTACTCATGATTATTCTACAATTGGTTCTCATACGGTAATTGTACAAGTGATCAATCTACAGAATACTTCAAGTGCGTTTGTAACCTTAACGCCAAATACACAAACGTGTACTTCATACATCTACTCACCTGTTGGCGTAGATTGCAACAATGATGGAACAATTGAGTCTCAGCTTTCAAGTGGAGTTCCATTAATTATTTCGGATGGAACAAATACGTACACTGGAATAACGTCTGGTAATATGGCGCAAATATCTGGGATGCCACAAGGGACTTACACAATTTCAGTTGATCCTTTTTGGTTAAACACGAACAACTATACTATTTCAAGCATCTCGCCTTCAACGATGGTCGTAGTGTCAAATATGACAACCTACACGACGCAAATTGTTCTTGGTTGTGCAACTCCTAGTGGTACAAGCCAATGTATCTCTGGAACAGTTTTTTGTGATTTGAACGGTAACAACGTTATGGATGGAGCCGAGCAAGGTTTTCCAAATGCACCTATTAATATTCAGGCGAATGGCCAAAATTATTCTGCTGTAACGGATCCAAATGGTTATTATTCAATTACTTATTCAGCTCCTGCATCGACGGCTGCGATTGTTCAATTAAACCCAAATTGGTTAACAGCAAACGGTTTAACAACTACACAGCCAATTTATTGTTTGATTTCAACTGATTGCTCTCAAACACAAGTGCCAGCAAATTTCCCAATCAATTGTAATGTTACACCTACAACAGGTTGTGTTTCTGGATTTGTTTGGTGCGATGCGAACTCTGATGGAGATTTTGATGCGAATGAAATTCCATTAATTGGAGCACCTGTTATGCTTCAAGGCTCTCAAATTAATGTAACAGTTTATTCTGATTCAACAGGCTTTTATTCTTATTGTGGAAACTTAATTAATCAATCCTACGCAATTGGATCTATCAATTCGAACTGGCTCTCATCTCACGGATATACGATTACAAATAACAATTATACGATGTTGTTTATGCCTTCTTTAAATACCCAACCTTTAGGTTTAGGTGTTAATTGTGGTGGAACACCAACTACTTGTTCTGATCTATGGACAACAGTTACACCATGGATTGGCTATTTCCAAAATCAAACGAATTACATTCATTTAAACTATGGTAATTATGGTCCAGGAGCTCCGGGCAATTATACAGTTTCTTTGACTTACCCTGCAGGTGTTACTCCAATTACTAGTTCAATTAATAATCCGAATTACACAATCAGTGGAAATACAATTACGTGGACTTTAAGTAATTCGAACACATGGTTTTCTTTTGATGATGTGATTTACTTTAACACGCCAAGTGGGATTCCATCTGGAACTGCTCATTATTTTACAAGTGCAATCACACCAACTGGTTCGATTACTGATTGTTGCACTGCCAACAATGCTGGCTCATTGCTTCAATTGGTTGGAAACAGTTATGACCCAAATGATAAGTCAGTTAACAAAGAAGAAGGTATTGCAACGGCAATTCAAGATGAACTTACTTATACGATTCGCTTCCAAAACACAGGAACGGCTCCAGCTCAAGATGTTTACATTATTGATACACTAAGTGCTAATTTAGATTGGTCAACTTTACGTGTTTTAAACACAAGTCATACACTGCAATTGATTGATCTTGGAAATGGTGTTATCCGTTTTGATTTTCCTCAAATTTGGTTACCTGATAGCACATCTAACGAACCAATGAGCCATGGGCAAGTTGTTTTCAGTATCGAAGAAAATGCGGGGAACCAAAATGGAAGTGAAATTTTTAATACGGGATATATTTACTTTGATTGGAATCCAGCGATTATAACAAATACGACTCACAATATCAATGGTACTTTAGGAGTTAACGCACTTGATAAAGACAACTTATTGGTTTACCCAAATCCAGTTGCAGATGAGTTGACAATCAAAGGAAGTTCTATCATTCAATCGATTCAAGTGGTTAGTATTTCCGGACAATTGATTGCAAGCTATTACCCTCATTCTTTGTCAACTAACATTAACACTGCTGATTTGACAAATGGGATTTATTTGCTTCAGATTCAAACAGAAAATGGAACAACTACAAAAAAAATAAGTAAGAAATAATTACAGAAATTTTGAAAATCCCTTCCGTAATTGCGGAGGGGATTTTTTTTTGCACTAAAATTAATACTTGACATTTCCAATTCCTTTACTACCTTTGCCTCAATGAAAATGACCAATAGATATAATTTCTGTTTCCATCAATGGCGAATGTTTAATCGCTGTATGGTCATTTCTATGGGTATCTAATTACCCCGAAATTCCAAAATAGAGTTCCTGATTTCTCCTTAAAATCAGAAAAATCATTTAATAATTTTCATAATTCATCACACTTGTGGAAGCAACATCTCTCCCTTTGGATAGTGTTTCACCGAAGAAGCACTCAGAAGAAAATCTAGTGAAGCGTTTAGCTGAACTTGAAGCAAAATCGCGTGAAATGGAAGAAAGCATTCGTTATGCTGGAAGTTTACAACAATCTATTTTGCCAAACGAACGCATTTTCAAGAATGCCTTTATGGACGCATTCGTTTTGTTTCAGCCGAAAGATATTGTGAGTGGTGATTTTTATTGGATTTATCAGCACCATGATGACGTGTATTTTGCTGTTGGAGATTGTACTGGTCACGGCGTCCCTGGTGCTTTGGTAAACATTGCCGGGAATACTTTGTTGCGCCAAATTATACGTTTAGAAGGTGTTTCAGATCCTGCAACAATTATTCGCATGCTGGACAATGAGCTTACCAGCTTATTCAATGAACATCTAACTGAGGGAACACGCCGCGACGGAATGGATATTGTTTTCTGTAAGTTTAATTTACGCACGGGGAAGGGTTCATTTTGTGGTGCTGGAAGACCTTTGGTTTTAATTCGAGAAGGACAATTGGTAGAATTCAAAAAAGGAACTGACTCAATTGGCTATTGCTTAAACTGTAAAAAAGAATTTGAAACAGTTCATTTCAACCTTCAAAAGGATGATGTATTTTATTTGTTTTCAGATGGCTATACAGATCAATTTGGAGGAGAAAATGTCAAAAAATTCAATCGTCAACGATTTCGAAATCTGTTGCTTTCAATTCATGAAATGCCGTTTGATAAACAGAAAAAAGAACTAGTGTTTTCCTACCAAAACTGGAAAGGTAAACAAGAGCAAGTCGATGACATTTGTGTGATTGGTTTAGGTATATAAGATTCACTATTTTAGCAAACTGATTTACGTTCCGATTAAAAAAAAAATGGAAAATTTAATTTTATTACATGGTGCTCTGGGTTCTGAACAACAATTAATTGCGTTGAAAAATGAACTTTCGAAATACATGGTTTATACCTTGAATTTTGAAGGTCATGGAGGCAGAGCAATAAATGATTCCTATTCAATTGATCGATTTGTACAAAATGTATTGGATTTCATGCAAGACCACCAATTAAAAAGCACGTCGTTTTTTGGCTATAGTATGGGTGGATATGTTGCCTTGAAATTGGCTGCTAATTATCCCGATAAAGTCGATTCTATAGTTACACTTGGGACGAAATTCAATTGGACACCAGAAAGTGCGGAGCAAGAAACAAAGATGTTGAACCCAGAAGTTATTGAAATGAAAATTCCAAAATACGCTGAACATTTAAAATCAACACATGCGCCTTTAAATTGGAAAGAAGTGCTGAAGGGAACGGCTGAAATGATGGTGAATTTGGGAAATGGTGCAGGACTAAATGATGATGAAATTCGTTCTATTCATTCACCAGTTCAAATCGGCATAGGTGATTTAGACCAAATGGTTAGTTTGGAAGAATCGCATCGTATTGCTGAATTATTGCCAAACGCATCCTTTAAAATTTACAAAGGCTTTCCTCATCCAATCGATCGAGTTGATATTCATGTCTTAACAGAGTCGATATCTACATTTATCAAATGATTGTTAATGCAGCAGTTTCAGATCCTGCAACAATTATTCGTATGTTGGACAATGAACTAACTAGTTTATTCAATGAAAATCTAACTGTAGGAACGCGTCGCGATGGAATGGACATTGTTTTCTGTAAGTTTAATTTACGCACGGGGAAGGTTCGTTTTGCGGAGCAGGAAGACCATTGGTCTTAATTCGAGGAGGACAATTGGTTGAATTTAAAAAGGGTAGCTACTCAATCGGCTATTGTTTAAACTGTGAAAAAGAATATGAGACCGTACACTTCAATCTTCACAAAGGCGATATTTTTTATTTATTTTCAGATGGATATACAGATCAATTTGGAGGGGAAAATGTCAAAAAATTCAATCGTCAGCGTTTGCGAAATCTTCTGCTTTCAATCAATGGTATGCCAATGGATAAGCAGAAAAAAGAACTTAAATTATCGTTTAGCAATTGGAAAGGAAACCAAGAACAAATTGACGATGTCTGTTTAATAGGTGTTAGCATTTGACCAGAATAAAAAAGGCTCCTATCAAGGAGCCTTTTTACATGTATTCGTTCAATTTCAATCTTTCTTTACAAATTCTTCAAATGTTTTTAGAACAACAAAGGGAATTCCCGCTTTTTCAGTTGCTGCCTTATATTTGGTAAATTGTACGTCTTTAATTGCTTGAAATTTCTTTTTACCATCAGCTAATTTTTCCTGAAGCATTTTCAATGTTTCAAGTTGAGAAGATGAAGGCGCACCATAATAAGAACCAATAGTACTGTATAAATCACCAATTTTCTCTCTTAACTGCGGTTCTCCAGCGCCTACATAATTGTCACCTTTGGTAACTACCAAGACATCCTTCAAGGCATTCAGATCTGTATTTAACTTTTGTGCTTGCTTTTTTAAACTTGCATTTTCCTTTATCACCTTATCGGTATGTAAAATGTATTCATCCATTTCATAAACAAGGTACGCCAACTCTTCTGTCATATCGTATAACACTTTTGTTGTGCTTTCTTGAAGTTTTCGCTCTTCAAGAGTAAATACCGTTTTTGTTGGATAACGCAAGTCAAGTGAACTTTCAAATTTCTCATTCCCCTTTGTGATTACAACCTTATAAATTCCAGCTGAAACACGAGGAGCAAACATGGAATTTCCTGCAATTGTTTTCCCCGCAGCAACCTTTGGTGACATGGAATTATAGCCCCATTCCACAATATTAATTCCTTTTTGTTTTCCTGGAGAAATTGTTGTAATCCACTTGTTATTACTATCGTAAATATCAAGGCTCATTTTACCAAACGTATGTCTTTTGGATAAATAATATTTGATTTGTGCTGATGAGGAAGGATTTGAACCAATAAATTGTGTTTCTGAACTTGCTCCACCAAAAGAACTCGATTCATCCATTTCGATCGGTTTTGAAGTGAAAAAATAAAGTGGTTTTGCAAGTACATCTGCATTCAATTCACGCAAAGGACTGATATCATCAATAATAACGATTCCACGTCCGTGTGTTCCCAAAATCAAGTCGTTTGTTTTGCGGTGCAATTCAATGTAATGAACTGCAGCAGCTGGCACTCCGTTCGTGAATTTCGACCAACTTAAACCTCCGTCAATTGTAATAAACAACCCTAATTCTGTACCTAGAAAAAGAAGGTTCGGATTTTTATAATCTTCTTGAATATTTCTTACAAAACCTGTAATATCAGCGGTAACAATAGATTTCCATGTGAGACCGCTATCCGTCGTTTTATAAACGTAAGCATTTTTATCATTTTTCGTGTGGCCATCAAAAACTGCATAGGCCGTTGATTTGTCAAATGAACTAGCCTCAATATGGTAGCACCACGTGTTTACTGGAAGACCTTTAATATTTAACGTCAAGTTTGACCAAGTCTTACCACCATCTTTTGTTAGTTGTACATTCCCATCATCTGTACCAATCCAAATGATATTTTCATCCAAAGGTGATTCAGCAATAGTGAAAATAGTACAATGATTTTCAGCTCCTGAATTATCAGCTGATAAACCTCCAGATTGAGATTGCTGCTGTTTTGCCGGATTATTTGTTGTAAGATCAGGGGAAATTTTTGTCCAATTATTCCCCATATCATCAGATTTATGTAGGAATTGACTTCCAATATATAGACGATCAGGTTTATGAGAACTCGTAGTTATCGCAGCATTCCAATTAAAACGATATTTTGGATCTCCAGCAATTGGAAAAGGTTTAATTGTTTTTACCTGTTGTTTTTCACTATCAAATCTCCAAACTGCTTCCGCACCTTGCATTTCAGAGTACATTATTTTCGGGTTTGTTGGATGTGGATACACTCTGAATCCATCTCCCATACCAATTGATTCCCAATCTCTCGCCTCGATTCCACCAGGACTTGCAGAGGGACCAAACCAAGAACCATTATCTTGCAATCCACCATAAATATTATACGGCGTTTGGTTGTCAACGCTAACATGATAGAACATACAAATAGGTAAATTTTCAATAATTTCCATTGTTATTCCACCATTCAACGAACGATACAATCCGCCATCAGTTGCTGCAAACAGTTTATCTGAATCCTTTACGTCAAACCAGATATCATGTATATCGGAATGCATGTAACCGAGACTTTTAAATGTTTTACCTCCGTCATGACTTATTGAACCAGACAATCCAGCTTTAACAACCGTTTGAGGATCTTTCGGATCAACAACGATGCGTGAAAAGTAAAAAGGACGAACTGTCAAACCAAAATCACTATTTAAATGCTTCCAAGTCGCTCCTGCATCATCAGAACGATAGAGCCCTTTTTCTGTATCCTTTTCCGCTTCAACAACAGCATAGAGAATTGAAGAATTAGAAGGAGCAACTGTTACTGCAATTCTTCCCAAAACTCCCGTTGGAAAACCATTCTGGATCTTCACCCAGGTTTTACCTCCGTCAATACTTTTGTGCAACGAACTATTTAAACCACCTGAATTAAACGACCAAGCTGTACGTCTAAATTCCCAAAAAGAAGCATATAAAATTTCTGGATTTGATGGATCCATTACAAGGTCAGAACAACCTGTAAACGCATTTAAGTACAGGATTTTCGTCCACGTTTTACCACCATCAACCGTTTTGAACACTCCACGGTCTTCATTATCACCCCATAAAACGCCCATCGCGCCAACATATACAGTGTTGTTATCTTTCGGATGGATTTCTATAGCACTAATTCTTTCCGTTTTTTCAAGACCCATTTTCTGCCAGTTCTTGCCACTATCATTGGTTTTGTAAATACCATCTCCAACTGAAACACTATTTCTAGTCCAAACTTCACCTGTTCCAACCCAAACTGTATTATCTGGATCAACAGGATCAACAGCGACTGCACCAATAGATTGACAATAATCATCAAAGATTGAATTGAACATTACACCACCATCTTGTGATTTCCAAACACCGCCACCAGCTGTACCGATATAAATCGTGCGTGAGTTAGTTGGATGTCCTTCAATATCAGAAACTCTACCACTCATCAATGCTGGACCAATTTGGCGCGCTTTCAAATCACCAAAGAGTTCTTTTCCTTCAATTTTCAAAAGATCTTGGGCGCTCAATGTTGAAACAACAAAAATGAACGCTAAAGAAAACAGACTTTTTTTCATAATTCGTGCTATTGCTATAGAGAAAAATTATTCTCCTGGAAATTTAAAAATCGAGCTTTCAAATTCTTTATTCAATTCTACAGATTCAAAAACTATCGTTTGACCCATTCCATCTTTTATTTTTTGTGTCATTGAAAAGGCAAAGTAAATACCATTCACTTCTTGATAGTCAGAATAAAGAGTTTGTGAAATTTGTCCCTTCATTTCGCCTGAAGAAATTTCCTGTTCCACTACAATCGGAACATAATTTTCTTTATCAAAGTAATAGTATTCAACGTTTGGAATTTCTTTTTCTTCAGAAAGCATTGTCTTCTTAGTCAATTTGATTTTGAAGCACTCAACTCCTTCGATAGTTTCATTCGGTAACAATTCAATTGAGTAACCCTTTCCTTTATAGTCTAGTAACGGGGAAATAAAATCTCCTACTGCTCTTTTAACGTTTTCCGTGTTTTCCGAGTCGTCTTTTTCTGCCTTCATGGTCATAAAATTCGTACTCCAAGATGTTTCACCGTCAAATGCCATTTGCGTGATTTCTTTTCCTTGAAAATTAATTTTCAAAAGTGTTTTACCATCTTTTAGATTAATCATTTCAATTGGAATACTCATTCCGCTATAATCTACTTTTGCCTTCATGTGGATACTTGTGACGGCATTTATTTTTTCTGTTCCACCAATGGTTTCAATATACTTCGTAATGATTTCATCCGCAGACTGACCAAAAGAACAAATTGCAAATCCGATGAACGCAATTAAAAGGGCTGTTTTTTTCATATGCTAAATTTTAAAAATAAATGTAATGAACTCGTTTTGTTAATCTTCAAAAGAATGATAAACGGCAATCAAGCGGTATTATTTGTTGGAATTCTGCCATAAAAAAAATCCTGCTTCAATGAAACAGGATTTTTTTTATCAATATATTATGTGCTATTATAAACCGAAAGCTGCTTTTACTTTGTCTACAAAGTCAAGTTTCTCCCAAGTAAATAATTCTACCTCAATATTTTTTACTGTACCGTCTGGTGATTTGAAAGTTTTAGTAACCACTTCATTTTTGCGACCCATGTGACCATAAGCAGCAGTTTCAGAATACATTGGGTTACGTAATTTCAAACGTTGCTCAATTGCGTATGGACGCATATCGAAAATCGCTTCAACTTTACGTGCAATTTCACCATCTGTCATGTCAACTTTCGCTGTTCCAGAAGTATTGATGAATAAACCACATGGTTTAGCAACACCAATCGCGTAAGAAACTTGAACCAATACCTCATCACACAATCCAGCTGCAACTAAGTTTTTAGCTATATGACGTGTTGCATACGCTGCAGAACGGTCAACTTTTGATGGATCTTTTCCAGAGAATGCACCACCACCGTGAGCACCTTTTCCACCGTATGTATCAACGATAATTTTACGACCTGTCAATCCAGTATCTCCGTGAGGACCACCGATTACAAATTTCCCTGTTGGGTTAATGTGATACGTAATTTGATCGTTGAATAATCCTTGTAATTCTGGTTTCAATTTCGCTTTCACACGTGGAATAACGATTGAAATGATATCCGCTTTAATTTTCGCTAACATTTCTGCTTCAGCAGCGAAATCGTCGTGTTGTGTAGAAACTACAATCGTATCGATACGTTGAGGAACATTGTCATCAGAGTATTCAATTGTAACTTGTGATTTAGCATCTGGACGCAAATAAGCAATCAATTCAGGCTCATTGTTACGAATATCAGAAAGCTCTTGCAAGATTTTATGTGCTAAATCCAATGCCAATGGCATGTAGTTATCTGTTTCAATCGTTGCGTAACCAAACATCATTCCTTGGTCACCAGCACCTTGAGCATTCGCTTTTGATTCAAAATCATTGTTTGCTACTGCACGGTCAACACCTTGGTTGATATCTTCTGATTGATCATGTAAAGCTGAAATGATTCCACAAGAATTTGCATCAAACATATATTCAGACTTCGTATAACCGATTTTCTTAATCGTCTCACGAGCAATTGATTGAACATCCAAATACGTGTTCGTTTTGATTTCTCCAGCCAAAACAACCAATCCTGTAGTAACCAACGTCTCACATGCAACTTTTGATTCTGGATCAAAGGCCATGAAATTGTCAATTAATGCATCTGAAATTTGGTCAGAAACTTTGTCAGGATGCCCTTCTGAAACTGACTCTGATGTAAACAAATATGACATTTTATTATCTTTTAATTTAGAGGTGCGAAATTAGTAAAAAAAGATTGGAACATAAAACGAATTAACGAATTATCTCAACCTTTCGTTTAATGCTTCATTCCTCCTGGTTGACAACAGCTTGGTAATTTTTGTTGCGCTTCAGGATTTGCTTTCATTTCATCAGCGTCATAACCCAATTCAACCAATTTTTGTTTAATTGTTTCTAAACTAATTTTAGCTGGTTGAAATTTAACGGTTAACTTTTTTGACTCAATGTCTAATTCAGAAAATTTAACCCCTTTTGTGTAATTCAACATGTTTGCAATACGCTCTTGACAATCACCGCATTCTGCCGAAGTTTGGATCACAACAGTTTCATATTTCGCCTTTTTTTCTTGTGCATTTGCACATTGAACGAACATTACTGCAAATACTATCATTATTACATTTTTCATCTTTTTATTTTTTTGATTTATTTTTAATTGAATACCTAAAACCAGCATAGACATTTATTCCCATGATTGGCCCCCAAATGCGCGTTGCATCAAAGGAATTCCCAAAAGGATTTGTTGCATCAATGATAGCATTTTTTTGAATAAAATTAGTCAGATTCTCACCACCAACGTAAAAATCCCAACGCTTGAACACATGTGTGATTTGCGCATTCAATATCGGATAAACTTCACTTTCTGAAGGTAAATTCGAAACGCCAATATCTGGCAATCTAGAAGTTCCAAATACTGATAATGTGGTATTAAATTCCCAGCGCTTGTTGCGCGTGATATAGCTAAGATTCATAAATCCTCTGTGTTTCGGAATCATCACTTGTTGTTGCATTTCACCCGCATATTCTGCTTTTACATCCAAGTATTTGTATGCTAAACGGATTTCAACGTTTTTAAGTGGTTCAATACTCAACTCAGTTTGAAAACTATTGGAGTACGATTTACCACTTAAGTTAGTGAAAATAATCTGATTAAAATTCGCATCACGATCCACCACCAATTGATTCTCGAAAAGGGTGTGATAAAAATCTGTTGAAATTGTTCCTTTTCGCTTAAAAAGTTTGAATTCATGCACGATTGACCCTCCAAAATTCCATGAAATCTCGGGCAACAATTCAGCCGGAACAATCCACGTTTTAGCATTGGCCAATAAAGAAACATTGTCAATCATGAAATTCGGAACACGCCAACCCTTCCCTGCCGTTAAGCGTAAATCGGTGTATTCGCTCAACAAGAACTTTGTGTGAACACGCGGTGAAAATTGAAATCCAAACAAATTGTGATAATCTCCTCGAGCGCCAATAACAGCTGACATCCGTCGACCTGAATATGTATATTCTCCAAATATCCCTGGAATGACTTCAACCCGATTACTTTCTAGCGAATCTGCTTTTTGTTGCATATCAACATAGACACCACTCGCTCCAAGTTTTATTCCATGCAGTGTGGTGCCAATATAACCATCGTAAATCGCATTGATATAACCGCGTTTTTCCAATCCGTCAAACGTTCGATTACCAAATTGCGCATTCACTTCTTGGTATTTTACATTGTAAACAATTCCCAAAGAAGTGCGTGGTTTTTTTAAAAAGAAACCTGTCTTTGCAAATAAATCAGCATGCTTTGAATCAATTTGAACACCATATTTACCAGCATTAACAGTTCGGTCAAAGGCCATTTGCCCTCCATTTTTGATGTCCAAATAACTATTGATTCCAAATTGCGCTTCCATCTTCTTCCCTTGATAGGCCCAACGATTTAAGAACGCAAGATTATTTCCTTTTGGCACATCACGGAAACCGTCACGATTGTTATCCATTTCTCCGAACATTCCTGATCCATGAACAAACCAACCTGTACTCCATTTCTCATTTATTTTGTGACCTGCATTCATGTTCAATTCAGCTCGACCATAAATACTTCCGTAACCATTCACATAGAATCGTTCCATTTCGTTTGGCTTTTTTAATTCCAAATTCACCAAACCAGCCATGGATTCGTAGCCATTAACAACGTTTCCTGTTCCTTTCGTAATCTGAATCGATTCTATCCACGTTCCTGGAATCGAATTTAAGCCAAATGAACTTTCCAACCCTCTCAGATAAGGAATGTTCTCCAATTGAATTTGGGTATAAACGCCATCCAAGCCCATCATTTGGATTTTCTTTGCACCTGATACAGCATCCGTAATATTGACATCGACAGAAGCATTGGTTTCAAACGATTCAGATAAATTACAACAAGCTGCTTTGCGCAACTCGCCTTCACCAATTTCCTCTACTTGTAATGTTTTTAAACGTGAAATTGTATGCGTTCCTTTTTTGTAGGTCACGATGACTTCATCCATCATTTTGTCGGAAAACAATGTAATTTCCAAGGCAATGAAACGATCTTCTTTTGTCACAATTGTTGTATCTGGATTATACCCAAACGCTGTAACCACCAAAGTATCTGGTAATTCTTTT
>JBDKHH010000304.1:0-24538 GCA_039797785.1 Bacteroidota bacterium
TGGCGCAAGAGGATCAATCGATAAACTATTCGTTTTCCGATCAATACATTGAAATGGAAGAATTTCGCGATGCGAAGAAATTCCAGCAATACGATGCCTTGTTTGAAGTAAATGAAAAAGTGCTTTCGAATAAAACTGCTTTTGTGTTTTATCGTGTGAAGCCATCTGTTCGAATGCAAACACGCTTGCAATTTCACATTGAACGGCGCATTGAAGAAGTGATGATTGAGCAATTCACCGACTTGTCAGTCAAAGAATTTCGTAAGATCAAACAACCATTAAATGTCGCTTTTCGTGATGTTTTTGATCCGTTGGACGAAGCATCTGATTTGCGCGGATGGGTTGGTTTTTTCTACGGAGCAATCATTTTTGTCTTCATCTTCTTGTTCGGAATGACGATTTTGAGAAGTGTTTCGCGTGAGAAAAGCAATCGAATTGTTGAGGTGTTATTGGCTTCTGTTCATCCCAATCAATTACTTACAGGTAAAATCGTTGGGATTGGTATCGCGGCATTTTTTCAATTTATCATTTGGATGGTAGTTGTTGGTGCAGGCTTGTATTTTATGCGCGAACTTATTTTTCCAGATTTACTCGATGCTTCAAACATGGATATTGTTCAAATGACGGATGAGGTGAAAAACCAAACGCGCTTAGATCAATTGTATGCGGCAAGTGAATACAATGAATTCGTCAATTTGGTATACGAACGTGTGCAATTTGGCATCATGACAGCCTTTTTCTTAGTCTTTTTTATCGTTGGGTATTTATTCTACGGATCTTTCTTTGCTGCAGTTGGAGCAACTTCAGGTTCTGAAAGTGATGGACAACAATTCGTTCTGCCGATTATCTTTTTATTGTGTTTCTCCTTGTATGCGGGTTATTTCGCATTACAGAATCCAGAAAGTTCGTTAACTACATTTTTTCATTATTTACCATTTACCTCTCCCGTTGTTGTGATGGTAAAATTGGCGCAAGGTTACGCTCCAGAAGAGTCGATGCAAATCTATATTGCCTTGATTATTTTAGTGGTAAGCGCAGTTTTAAATTTAATGATTGCAGGGCGCTTGTATAAAAATGGTATCTTACAGTTCGGACACCGCGTGAAATTCAGTATGATTGTGCGCTGGTTGAAAAAAACGTAGTATGCGAAAAGCTGTCATCGATTTAGGAACCAACACGTTTAATTTATTGATTGCAGATGTTTTTGCAAACAATTTTGAATTGGTTCATACGGAGAAAGATGGTGTTTCCTTGGGAATGGGTGGAATCAACCACAATCGAATTGCTGATGAAGCACTCGTTCGCGGATTCAACGCTCTTCTACACTTTAAATCTGTTTGTGCCAATTATCAAGTGCAAGAAATTCATGCTTTTGGTACTTCTGCCTTACGCGACGCAAGCAATTCCTTCGAATTCTTGAATAAAGTGCAAACTGAACTAGGAATTGAAATCCAAATTATTTCAGGAGAATTAGAAGCAGAACTCATCTATAAAGGTGTAAAATGGTCGTATGACTTTGTTGAACCTGCAGTGATCATGGACATTGGTGGAGGAAGTACTGAATTCGTTTTTGCTGATGAGAATGGAATTACTGATTTGGTCAGTTTGAACATTGGTGTTTCACGTATTTATCAGCATTTTCACTTTTCAGATCCTTTGTCAATGGAAGACGTATCGAATATTGAAGCTTGGTTAGACGAAAAGGCAAATGGTTTCTTTGATGGAAAACAAGAACACATTCTCATTGGCGCTTCTGGAAGTTTTGAAACCTTTTATGAATTGATTCACAACGAACCCTTTCCTTCCAAAATTGATGCTGTGGAAATTTCCATTAGCGAACTGAATGACAGTTTAGCAGCAATTATTTCCTCTACACAAGAAGAACGCGATTTAAACGATTGGATTATTCCGATTCGTAAACGCATGGCTCCAATTGCCGCTGTTAAAACACGCTGGGTACTCAATAAATTAGACATTCAACGCGTATTCATTTCACCTTGTTCACTCAAAGAAGGTGCGCTAGCGTATTAGTGTAGGAACAAGTTTAAGAATCATCCTCAATGTTCTATGCTCAAAGTTCTATGTTCTAGTTATATTTGTAAAAAATAAAAAATCATGGGTAAAATTTTAATTGTTGACGACGAAAGAGCCATTCGCAGAGCATTGCGCGAAATTCTGGAATTTGAAGACTTCCAAGTGGATGAAGCAGAGAATGGAAAAGAAGGTTTGGAGAAAGCAACGTCAACAACCTACGATATAATTTTTTGTGATATCAAAATGCCAATGATGGACGGAATGGAAGTCTTGGATGAATTGATTAAAGCAAAAGTTGAAACACCAGTGATCATGATCAGTGGTCACGGAAATATTGATACAGCTGTTCAAGCAATCAAAAAAGGTGCATTTGATTTTATTGAAAAACCTCTTGACTTGAACCGTATTTTGGTGACAATTCGCAATGCGAAAGACAAAGTGGTATTGGTGGAAGAGACCAAACAACTGAAAACAACTGTTAAACGTTTCAAAGGAAGTTCAATTATTGGTGAAACCGAAGGAATTATCCGTATCAAAGAAATGATTGAGAAGGTTGCTCCATCAGATGCACGTGTGTTAATTACAGGAGAAAATGGAACTGGTAAAGAATTGGTTGCGCGTTCTTTGCACGATAATTCGAATCGAAGAAAAATGCAATTCATTGAAGTGAATTGTGCGGCTATTCCTTCTGAATTGATTGAAAGTGAATTGTTTGGTCATGAAAAAGGAGCATTTACTTCTGCTGTAAAAGATAAGAAAGGAAAATTCGAATTAGCTTCAGGAGGAACATTATTCTTAGACGAAATAGGTGATATGTCAGCAAGTGCTCAAGCGAAAGTGTTACGTGCTTTGCAAGAAAATGTGATCCAACGAGTAGGAGGTGAGCGTGATATCAAAGTTGATTGTCGCGTTGTTGCGGCCACAAACAAGGATTTACGCAAGGAGATTGAAGAAGGACGTTTCCGAGAAGATTTATACCATCGTTTGGCTGTTATTTTAATGCATGTTCCAGCTTTGAATGATCGTCGCGATGATATTCCAATGTTGGCAGAACATTTCTTAACAATGGTCTGCGCTGAGCACGGAGTTCAACGTAAAACATTTAGTGATGATGCATTAGAGGCATTAAAAAATACAGATTGGTCTGGAAATATCCGTGAGTTGCGTAATATTGTTGAACGCTTAGTGATTCTTTGTGGACAAACAATTACGGGTTCGGATGTAGAAATGTTTGCAAATCCTAGGGTGAACAGTTAAATTTATCCTCAAAAAATTTCAAACAAAAAAATGAAACAATTAAAATCACCAAAATTAAAGAAACCATAATGAAAGCCCTTTTTATTAAAGCAACGTTAGTCGTTTTATTTCTAAACTCACATGTTCATCTCTTAGCCCAATGTGTTTCAAACGTCACGGTTGGTACGTGTGTTGGTTGCACAGCAAATATAACAAGCAATCTGAATATCAATCCTGGCGATAAATATTGTTGGAGTTCTGGTTCAACATCTGTGTCGAATATTAATTTTGGTGGGGGAACGCTCGTTGTTTGTGGAGGTACAGTAACAATAAATAGTGGAAATTTGAATGCTGGAGCAATCTATGTGAACGCTGGCGCCCAATTGATTTTCAATATGAATGTGAATATGGCTAATTTTACAATTGTTAATTTTGGGACAATCACATTTAATAATCCTGTTGCATTTCAACCGGTTTCTTTGTTCAATAACGCAAGTGGCTTGATTTATTTCAATAGCAGTGTAACGTTAAATGGCTCTTCTCTAATTGTCAATAGTAATGTGATATATGCGAACGTAACCACTATTCAAACGAGCTCCCAACCTGCAATTTGCCAAAACACGGATGCACAATTCTATTGTACCCAATTTAATAACAATGTACCTGTCAATTCCGTTCAATCTCCTTCTGGACAATCATGTTTCAACATTAGTACAGGTTCTTTATTGAATAGCAATGTGAGTCCGCATTCAGATTTATATGTTTGTCTAGGTTTGTCGTATGTCGGAACCACGGGGTCAGCAACATTTGGCAGTGCAACAGATATTTTGAATTGTGGTTCGTGTTCTTATGCTCTTCCAATTTCACTTGTTTCATTTGATGCAAGAAATATGGATAACAGAACCGTAAATATTGATTGGACCACTGCTACAGAAAACAACAATGATTATTTTACGGTGCAGCGATCTCAAGATGGAATAAATTGGCATAATATTCAAACAATTGATGGTTCAGGAAACTCGAATGTTTTGCTAAGTTATACAACTGCAGATTCCGAACCTCTTCCTGGAGTCTCATATTACAGGCTTAAACAAACTGATTTTGATGGAAAATACGAATATTCCGAAATTAAAAGTGTCGATATGAATGATTATCAATTAAGTTTTGTACAAATTTATCCAAATCCGACTGATCAATTTGTTCGAATTTCTGGTTCAGAAGAGGAACTTTCATGTCTTGTTGTGACAACAATTTTGGGACAAGAGGTCACTGATTTAGTTTTTAAATCAAATGAAACAGATGAAGGAATTATTTTGGATTTAACAAATCTATCAGTAGGTGTGTATTATGTGAAAACAGCAAAAACTTCAAATCTTTTATACAAGAATTAATGGATGATTTTATTGATTGGTGAGGGAGTTGTTTTTGTTTCACAATAAAATCAATAGCTAAAAATCAAAAAAAAAGCACAAGATTATAATTTTTTTGTGCTTTTTTTATAGCCTACAAATTTCTTTATAAGAAACTATATTGTCCTCCAAAAGAAGTGCTTTCACTGTCTAATGTCAATACAGGAATACCCAAATTATTATTAGCTAAACCACGAACAAAAGAATCGGTGAATACATGGAATGAACTTTCGTAATACGTTGCCGCCAACATATCTGCATTTTTGTCTTGACACAATTGGAAAATGTTTTCTTCAAATCCTTTTCCTTCCACGAATTCGATTGAATACGGAACTTTATGATCATCTAAAAAGTTACCTGCAACCGTTAGGTTTAAATCAATTTTACGTTTAAAAATAGGATCGTCTTGTCGTGCTCCAACTAAAATGATTTCAGCACCAAACATGTGACTCAAACGTGCAGCTGATTTTACAATTTGTAAACTCTCTTTTTGTAAATCAATTGTCATTACAATTTTCTTGATTTTATTGAAAACTGTTTCTTCTTGAACAATGATCAATGGTACTTTACTATTGTCAACAATCTTGAATGCATAGCTTCCAAATAATTTACGTAAACCACTTGCTCCATGCGTTCCTAAAATAATCATAGAAGCATTCAATGTTTCTGCAATAACTGCGATGTCAGTACTTACGGCTCCTTTGATAACGCGAACTGTATAGTTATTGAATCCTTCAAGATGAGATTTTGCAAATTCCGCTAACTTTAATTCCGCAGCAGTGCGATCATCATCCGATTTTACAACATGCACAAGAACAACTTCATCGTTTTCCTTTGATAATTGCGCTGCAAATTTTGATGAGCTAATTGAAACCGGTGTAAAATCAACCGGCACTAAGTATAGTAATCCTTTTTCCACGTTTACATTTTTAATTCGAACTAAAGTTACAAAGAATTACTATTGATATGCTTATAAAAAATCAGTTTGAAAGATGATTTTCCTCAGGTTTTAAAGCGAAAGTTGTTTTAAAATACTTCCGCCCCATTCAATTACAGTAAACCCAGACCGGTCAATTGGCACTATTTCTTGGGCTTCGAACTCTAGCGGTGCATCAATTGACAAAGGGTGAGTAAGAATGTAAATTCGGTAAACATGATCTGGTTTTGGAGTGATCATTAAATCGGCGAATTTGGAACAATCTTCATTAATAACAAAGTGAACATAGTTGCGCTCATTTTTCATTAATTGCGGCCCCCAATAGGTGATGAAATCCGCCATTTCTTTATCATTTAAACCAAATTTACTCAACTTTTCTTCTAAAAATTGAATTGTAGAAGCCCGATCAATCGCAAATCCTTGAGAATAGTCAATTGATTCAGCAGAAAGATTTTGTTTTGATTCCCAAAAAAGGTAATTGTAGGTTTTGTCTCCAAAAGTTAAATTTCCAATTGGATCGGCTTTGAATTTCCAGCCGTTTTCATATGCTGGATACGTAAATGCCAATTCACCTTTTGGTTGAAGCTTCACATTTAATTCTGTCAAAATAGTGGGATAAAAGTAAAGAACAGGCTTTTCAACTACATGATTGTTTATGTCATAGTCTCGAGTGAAATAGCATGAAACAAAAGCTTTATTTCGACTGGTAATGGTATACATACTTGTTGTAATTTCGTAATAGTCGTTGTTCAACAAGATTTGAAAATAGTAGATGCCAGGTTTTACCTTTACTTCAAAAAAGCGTTTTTTTCCTAAATAAACTGATTTCCCTGGTCCACCATTGTAATCATAAACAATTCCTAAATCAAGATTTTTTGGCAGGTTCGGAAAGTTAAAATAGAACATGGATTCGTTTGCTTTGAGGGATTTGCGAAACTTAACACTGTCCAAATTAGCATAAGATCCTGGTAGATCTTCTTTTTCAATTGCAAGTAATGTGAAACTTGAAAAAAGCAGGTAGAAAATGATGAAATTTTTCATAGGAATGTTTTTTTGTCAATACAGCCAATTGAAGTCTTCGTTCAATTCGAATCTAAAATAAAAGAAATTCAAGGTGAGAGTGGTTTGTTTATAAAAAATAGTACAAAATCTTGCCGACATTTATTATTTTCACGCTTTATTAATGCTCGCAAAGAGTAGAAATTAATTTAATTCGAAACCGATGAACTTTAAAAAGATTGTCCCTCATTTAATTGCAATAGGTGTTTTTGTGCTTTTAGCAAGTGTTTACTTCTCTCCAGTTTTCAATGATTATAGCTTGAAACAAAGTGATATTCAGCAATTCCGTGGAATGGAAAAAGAAATTGTTGATGCCAATTTGATGAATGAAGAGGAAGCACTTTGGACAAATTCTATGTTCGGTGGTATGCCAGCTTATCAAATTAACGTGCAACACCCGAATAATTTTGTGAAAAATGTAGATCTTTTTATGAAGCTTGGTTTGCCTGGTCCAGTAGGATTGTTGTTCATGGCAATGCTAGGTTTTTACATTTTTGCACTTTGCTTAAGAGTGAATCCATGGTTAGGGATTTTGGGAGCAATTGCATTTGGTTTTTCAACAATTAACATTCTCTATATTGGTGCTGGACACGTAACGAAAGTAAATGCTATTGCCTACATGGCGCCGGCCTTGGGTGGGTTAATCCTCGCGTTTAGAGGTAAATGGCTCATTGGAGCTGCCGTGTTTGCACTGTTTTTTGCGCTGAATTTATCAGCAAATCACCTTCAAATGACCTATTATTTAGCATATTTATTAGGAGCAGTTGCCATTGGTGAATCAATCCGTTTGTTGATTAAAAAAGAATTTATTACCCTAGGAAAGGTGGTAGCGGCATTGGCAATCGGTGCTATTTTAGCCATTTTACCTTCTTACGGAAACTTAACTTCCACATTGGAATACAGTAAGTATACAACGCGTGGTGCGACTGATTTAACAATTAAGCCAAAAGGTGAGAAGCAGAAGAAAGTAAAAGAAGGACTTGAAACGAATTATATCTTAGAATACAATTACGGAGAAGGTGAGTTATTTTCAATTATTGCACCGAATGCTAGGGGTGAAAAAGGGGATGCGCTAGGGAATGATGAAGACGTGATGATGAATGTTGACCCACAATATGCAGAAAACATCAGTAAAATGAACCGTTATTGGGGAGGTCAACGCTGGTGTGGTGGAGCATTCTATTTCGGTGTCTTAATGTTGGTTTTCGCTTTGTTTGGCTTAGTTTTCTTAAAAGATGCAATCAAATGGCCGTTCTTGGTAATTGCGATTTTAGCCTTGTTATTGGCATCGAATGATCCGGGTGGAATCAATCATTTCTTTATTAATAAAGTTCCATTGTACAACAAGTTCCGTGATTCAAAAATGATTCTGGTTCTTTTGCAAGTAATGATTCCAGCATTGGCTGTTTTATTCTTGGATAAATTATTTAAGAAAGATGGTTTATGGGGGAATAAAAAAGCGTGGTTGATTGCCTGTGGAGTGATTACATTCATCGGAATTGTTCTTTACGCAGCACCATCTATTTCTGGTTCAATGTTGAGCAAAGAAGAAACAAAACAATTTGCGAAAGCTTTAGAAGGAACAAAAGATCCAATGCAAGTTGATTTTGTCAATGGTTTAAAAGCTGAATTGATCAGTGCACGCACTACAATTTATCAATCTGACTTTGGTCGTGCAATTGGCTTGATCATTCTAGGATGCGGATTAATCCTTCTTTCGATTTACACGAAAGTATCTACTTTGGTGTTGACACTTATTGGAATTGTGGCAGTTACAGCGGATAACATGTCCGTATCGAAACGTTATTTGAACAACGAAGACATGGATACGCAAACGAGTAGTTGGGCGGATGCAAGTCAGTTTTCAACGCCGTATCTTCCAGAAAATGCTGACATAAGTATTTTAAATGCAGAAAAAGGTAAGATCAATGGGTTTGATTCTAAAGTAAATGCGCTTGTAACAGAAATGGGTGAACATCCAAATTATGTAAACATGAACATGAGTACCCAAAAAACAATTGCTGAATTTGGTGTATTAAATATGAATAGTGATTACCGTGTTTTCTCGTTTGCAAATACGTTCAACGAAACTTCGACAAGTTATTTCCACAAAAGCATTGGTGGTTATCATGGTGCGAAATTGAAACGCTTCCAAGAAATTGTTGATTTCCATATTGGTCAAGAATTGCAAATTGTGAATCAATTAATTGGTACTGCGAAAAATGATAAATTGCGCCAGTATGCAATGACTATGGAAATTCCTCAAGAAAAAATGCAAGCAGTATTTGATTCGATTAGCGTACCTGAAATTGCTTTGACGAACGAAACACCTGTATTGAACATGTTGAATACAAAATACATCGTGGTTAACAAGGCAAGTAAAGCAACCTTGAATACAAATGCAAATGGTCCAGCATGGTTCGTTAGCGGAATTAAAAAAGTGAATTCATCCAATGACGAAATGTTGGGCTTGAATAAATTGAACACGAAAGAAACGGCAATTGTAAATGTGAAAGATGCTGAAATAGAGTTGAAAGATACATACGCTTACGATTCTACAGCAAGCATTAAATTGACGAAATACGGAACAAATGAGTTGACTTACGCTGTTAAGACGAAAACAGAATTACCAGCAATTTTCAGTGAAATCTATTACCCAGAAGGATGGAATTGCTATGCCGACGGAAAACAATTAAAACCTTTCCGCGCAGATTATTTATTGCGTGGTGCGGTAATTCCAGCAGGAACTAAAACAGTTGTATGGAAATTCGAACCAGCATCGTATTACACAGCAAGTAAAATGGCTTTGATTGGCTCGATTCTTTTACTAATGTCAGTTGCTTTCATTTTAGGAAAAGCATTGATGGGTAGTTTGAAGAAAACAGAAGTGGAAGCTGAAAAGCAAGCTTAACGAATAGAACGAATGGATATTCTAGCTCTTTTAGGAAGAAAAAAACACCTTTTTGAAAACGACATTGAAGCAAATGCGAATCAATTGTCTCAGCTAGTTAGTGGAAGTACTTTTTTAGTAATTGGTGGTGGTGGATCAATAGGTCAAGCGGTTGTAAAGGAAATTTTTAAAAGAAATCCCTTAAAATTACACGTTGTCGATATCAATGAAAACAATCTAACTGAATTGGTTCGTGATGTCAGAAGTACTTTTGGCTATATCGATGGTGATTTTCGAACATTTGCCTTGGATATTGGCTCAACCATTTATGATGCATTTATTGCCAATGATGGAAAGTACGATTATGTATTGAACCTCTCTGCATTGAAGCATGTTAGAAGTGAAAAAGATCCTTACACATTAATGCGAATGATTGATGTGAATATCTTCAATACAGATAAAACCTTACTTCAATCGATTCAAAAAGGGACAAAAAAATATTTTTGTGTATCGACAGATAAGGCTGCAAATCCCGTGAATATGATGGGAGCTTCAAAAAGCATTATGGAGCAATTCCTTGTGAGAAGAAGCAAAGATATCGTGATTTCAACAGCTCGTTTCGCGAATGTTGCTTTTTCAGACGGTTCACTTTTGCATAGTTTTAATCAGCGTATCCAAAAAAATCAACCGATTGTTGCACCAACAGATGTGAGACGCTATTTTTTAACCCCTCAAGAAAGTGGCGAGTTATGTTTAATGTCCTGTTTGTTTGGCGAAAATCGTGATATCTATTTCCCAAAGTTATCCGAAGACAACGATTTGTTGATATTCACAGATATAGCAATTAATTATTTAAAAGAATTAGGATTTGAACCACATTTGTGTCAATCAGAAGATGAAGCGCGAAACTCAGTTGAATCGCTAAAATCGATGGGTAAATGGCCTTGCTATTTTTCTCCAAGTGACACCACCGGTGAAAAGGAATATGAAGAATTTTTCACAACCAAAGAAGTGTTGGATTTAGCAAAACACGAAAGTTTTGGTATTATCAAAAATGAGGAATTTGTTGAAAATGAAAAATTGGATTATTTCTCTTCAATGGTTGAATCAATGAAAGAAAAGGGATCTTGGGAAAAGCAAGAACTGGTAAAGTTATTCAGAGAAATGCTTCCAGATTTAGAGTACGAAGACAAAGGGAAATATTTGGATTCTAAAATGTAAAATGAAACAAATGAGCGATTCAAAAATTGATCAAATTGTACAGATCATCAAAGATGAATTTGCTACAGATAAATTTATTCCTCTTCATGAGCCCTATTTCGGTGGAAATGAAAAAAAATACCTAGAAGAATGTATTGATAGTACGTTCGTTTCTAGTGTTGGACCTTTTGTTGATCTTTTTGAACAGCGAATTGCAGAAATAACAGAAACAAAAAAAGGCGTTGCTGTTGTGAATGGTACGGCTGGTTTACAAGTTGCGTTGCGCTTAGTTGGTGTTCAAGCAAATGATGAAGTTTTAACGCAAGCCTTAACGTTTATCGCAACTGCAAATGCCATAAACTACAATCAAGCAAAACCCGTTTTTATTGATGTTGATCGCGACACAATGGGCTTATCTCCAAGTGCATTGAAAGCATTTTTAGAAGAATTTGGTGAGTTGCGTGAAGGTTCTACATTTAATAAGAAAACAGGGAAAAGAATTGGAGCGTGTGTTGTTATGCACACTTTTGGTTTTCCAGCTAGAATTGAAGAATTAGTTGTCATTTGTGATACATGGAAAATTCCATTGGTTGAAGATGCCGCTGAGTCACTTGGAAGTACGGTCAATGGAAAAGCCTTAGGAGGATTCGGAAAAGTTGGTGTGCTTTCGTTCAACGGTAACAAGATTGTAACATCTGGTGGTGGAGGAGCAATTGTTTCGAATGATCTAGAATTAGCAGCAAAAGCGAAGTATTTAACGACAACTGCAAAAGTTCCTCATCCGTATGAATATGTGCACGACGAGTTAGGATACAATTTTAGAATGCCAAATATCAATGCCGCACTTATTTGTGCTCAGTTGGAGCAGCTTGATTTCTTTTTGAAGAAGAAACGTGAGTTGGCATTGGCTTATAAATCTAGATTAGATCAATTGGGTGTCAATTTCCGATGGGAATTACCGAATACACAACCGAATTATTGGTTAATGTGTGTCGAATTGGAAAATTTGGATGAACGTAACTTATTTCTGAAAGAATCGAATAATTCGAATGTGATGACACGTCCTATTTGGCAGTTAATGAATAAATTGCCGATGTACAAGGAATGTCAACATGACGGATTGGAAAATTCACTTTATTTAGAAGATCGAATAGTAAACATTCCAAGTAGCGTAAGAAAATGAAAAACGATCAAAAAATATATCTCTTAGGAATGTCAGGCCATGCGTTGAGTGTTATTGATGCGCTGCAATCGAATGGACAAGTGCCATCGGGATATTTTGATCAACTAGAAAATAAAAATTCATTCATCACTTTCCTAGGACCTGAGTCTAAAGAGAAGTGTGGTGAATACCTTGAATCAGATGCGATTTTGTTTCCATCAGTTGGTTCAAATCATCTAAGAAAGAAAATGGTGACGTTGATTGAAGAGTTGGACTACCAGCAAACTATCATTTCACATGAGCAAACAATTGTGAGCGAAACCGCTAAAATTGGTGTATCAACGTTCGTATCGGCAGGATCAATTGTAAATGCACACGCACGTATAGGAAAAGGTGTGATAATTAACACAGGAGCAATTATTGAACATGAATGTGAAATTGCTGATTTTGTGCATATTGGACCTGGAGCAGTTCTAGCAGGTGACGTTTCTATTGGTGAATTATCATTCATTGGAGCAAATGCTACCGTTAAACAAGGTGTTAAAATTGGCAGAAATGTCATTGTTGGTGCTGGATCTGTAGTTTTAAAAGATATCCCTGATAATTGTGTTTACGTCGGTAATCCAGCAAAATACTTAAAGGCAAATGACTAAGGTATTTATCATAGCAGAAGCTGGTGTAAATCACAATGGTGATTTAGACAAAGCACTTCAATTAATTGATGTCGCGGCTGAAGCAGGTGCCGATTGTGTAAAATTTCAAACGTTTAAGGCTGAAAAATTGGTTTCAAGTTCTGCCCAAAAAGCGGAATATCAACAATCGAATTTACCTTCTGAAGATAATAGCCAATTGGCCATGTTGAAGAAATTGGAATTGTCAGAAGCATGGCATCATCAATTGAAAGCGCACGCAGATTCAAAAGGAATTTTATTTACTTCTACTGGATTTGATGAAGATAGTGTCGCTTTTTTGGATCAAATGGGTCAACCATTTTTCAAAATTCCTTCTGGTGAAATAACAAATAAACCCTTAATTGAATTTATCGCTAACCGTGGAAAGGAGATAATTCTTTCAACTGGAATGGCAACGATGAAGGAAATTGAGGATGCAGTTCACTTGCTAGAAAAGCAAGGAGTTGACAAAAACCATATTACTGTTTTACATTGCAATACAGAATATCCAACACCAATGAAAGATGTGAATCTTCGAGCGATGTTAACGATTCAAGATAAGCTAGGTGTAAAAATTGGATATTCCGATCATACGTTAGGAATTGAAGTGCCAATTGCTGCAGTTGCGTTGGGTGCAAAAGTGATTGAGAAACATTTTACCTTGGATCGCAATTTACCAGGTCCAGATCATGCAGCATCGCTTGAACCTTCAGAACTGAAAGCAATGGTTGCCGCAATTCGAAATATTGAGTTAGCAATCAGCGGATCGGGAATTAAAGAACCTAGTCCATCCGAATTGAAAAATATGGTGGTTGCTCGAAAAAGCATTCATTATGCGAAGGATTTAGCTGAAAATCAACTTATTTCAATTAACGATTTGGTTATGAAACGTCCTGGAGATGGCGTTTCTCCGATGTTGTTGGATGATATTATTGGTAAACGTATCAGCCGATTGGTTAAAGAAGGTGATCAATTTTCTTGGGAGGACATTCAATGAAAATAGCAGTTTTAACGAGTTCAAGAGCCGATTACGGGATCTATCAACCTTTGTTAAAGCGGTTGAAGGCAGACGATTCAATTGAGTTGTCAATTATTGCTTTTGGTTCTCATTGTTCTGAAAAATTTGGTAATACAGTCAATCAAATTGAGCAAGATGGATTTGAGGTTTTGTACAAAATTTCGAATTTAGTTGATGGTGATGCACCAATAGATATCGCTAATTCGTATGCCAAAACAGTTTCATTGTTCGCCGATTTTTGGGCAAATCATTTAGCTTTTGATTGGGTTTTGTGCCTTGGAGATCGTTTTGAAATGGCGGCTGCTGTGAATGCTGGAATTCCTTTTGGAGTTAATTTTGCACAGATTCACGCCGGTGAAACAACACTCGGCGCTATCGATAATGTTTATCGCCATCAAATAAGTTTAGCCTCGAAATTACATTTTGTAGCAACAGAAAGTTATGCAGAACGCATTCATGCTTTGATTGGTGAAACAGGTACGACAGAATTGGTTGGTTCATTGAGTTTAGAAAATATTGAAACAATTCCTTTTTTAAGTAAACATGAGTTCAACGAAAAATGGGATATCGATTTAGAAATCCCAACAATTCTAATGACAATTCATCCGGAGACGGTTGATTATGCACAAAATAGTGAATTTATTGAGGAATTGAAATTGACCATTCCAGAACTTTTAGTGAATCATCAACTGGTTGTAACACTGCCAAATGCAGATACTTTTGGATCCTTGTTCCACGCTTTTTTCCATGAAATAAAACAGCTTTATCCAGAAAAGGTTTGTTTGATTGAAAACTTTGGAACGCAATCGTATTTTACGTGTATGAAATACGCTGATTTGCTGATTGGAAATACGTCAAGTGGAATCATCGAAGCAGCTACATTTGGAAAGTTTGTGATTAACTTAGGAAACAGACAAGGTGGGCGAGCATGTTCTGAAAATGTGGTGACAGTGCCATTTAAACATTTAGCGATTCTACAAGAATTCACTAAATTAAAAGGAAAAATATATACAGGTTCCAATTGTTATTATCAAAAGGATTCGGCAAATAAGGTACTTGAACGATTAAAAAAAGAACGACAATGAATTGGCAACAACATATTATTCCAGCAGCTACTTCAATTAAAGAAGCATTAGGAAAATTGGATATTTTAGGACAAGATGCCTTGTTGTTTATTCACAATTCTGAAAAGGAATTAATTGGTTCAATTACGGATGGTGATATTCGAAGAGGGTTATTGGCTGGTTTTTCAATTGAGGCTTCCGTTGATGAGGTATGTCAAAAAAATCCACGTTTCATTCGTGAAAATGAGAAATCGATTCACAAATTAATCGAATTTAGAGAGAAGAATCTAAAGATTATTCCTGTATTAGCGGCTGATTCAAATAAAATCATTGATGTCATAAATTTCCGTTTGAAACATTCTCTTTTACCTGTTGATGCGGTTATTATGGCAGGTGGAGAAGGGCAGCGCTTGCGACCTTTAACGGAAACAACGCCAAAACCATTGTTGAAAGTGGGAGACAAACCAATCATTGAACATACCATCGATCGATTAGCCTTTTTTGGTTTAAAGAATTTATGGTTGTCTGTCAATTATTTAGCTGAACAAATTGAACAATTTGTAATTGATAAACCGAAGGATATTTCAATTCGCTTGGTGAAAGAGACAAAGCCTTTGGGAACAATTGGATCCATTTCGTTAATCGATACGTTTTTCAACGACTACATTTTATTGTGCAATTCAGATTTGCTAACAAACGTTGATTTTGAGGCATTTTTCCTTGACTTTGTTGATACAAATGCTGACTTGAGTGTTGTTACCATTCCATACAATGTCGACATTCCTTATGCTGTTTTAGAAGTTGAAAATGGATTGATTTCTGATTTCAAAGAAAAACCAACTTATACCTATTATTCGAACGGAGGGATTTATTTGATGAAACGCGAAATGCTGCAGTTCATTCCGAAGAACGAAGTGTTTTCCGCAACCGATTTCATGAGCAAACTAATTGAAGAAAAGAAAAGCGTTCGTTCCTATCCACATTATGGCTACTGGTTGGACATCGGAAAGCACGATGATTTCAAAAAAGCACAAGAGGATGTCAAATTATTAAAATTTTAAGATGAATCTGAAAGAGGTACTTGTTGTTATTCCTGCTCGAAAAGGTTCAAAAGGAATTCCTGGTAAAAACAAGAAATTGTTAAATGGAAAGCCGCTTATAGCCTATACAATTGAAGCAGCTTTGGGAATTTTTGAAAAGGAACAAATTTGTATTTCGACAGATGACGAAGACATTGTTCAATTAGCTGAATCGTATGGTATTTCACTGCCTTTTTTGAGACCAGCAGAACTTTCAACGGATACGGCAGGTTCTCAAGATGTTTTAATTCATGCGTATGAATTTTATCGTGAAAAAGGTTTTGATGCAGCGGTTGTTTGTCTGTTACAAGCCACTTCACCGTTTAGAACGATCAAGCACATCTCCGAAGCAACAAATGCGTATTCTACTGACTGTGACATGTTAGTATCGGTTGTGGAGTCGAAGGCAAATCCTTATTTCAATTTAATGGAAGAAAGTACTGAAGGTTTTCTTGAGAAGAGTAAAGTAGGGAATTTCAAAACCCGACAAGAAGCACCAAAAGTGTACGAATTAAACGGTGCTATTTATTTTATAAATACAACTTCTCTGACAAAACAACCCATTTCATCCTTCACAAAAGTTCTAAAATACGTAATGCCATCAGCGGCTTCTGTTGATTTGGATCTACCTGAAGATTGGGAGTATGCAACGTATTTGTTGCAAAAGAAAAACTAATCAATCAATTCTTTTCGCTCAAAAGCATCGATAAAGGAGCCTGGAGTAGCATTGTAAATTCTAACTTCCTTTGTTTCACTGTATGCTTGTAAGTCATGATATCCTTTAAATGCTGTCATGAATGTGTGCAAAACTTCGTGCAGAAGCATATTCTCCTGATAATTTTTCTTAATCTGCGGATTCGTCTGCTGCTCTTTGTAAAAGTGGCGATGTCCAACAAATACATTGTTGTTTTGATCAACCGTAATTTCGTTCAACCAAGAATGCTCGGCACCTAACAAATAAATGTTCGAATACTTCAAATTAATTCCATGAAACAAAGATGGTATTAACACATTGTGTGGACGTGGAATTCCCATTTTCAGTTTAAAAAGAAGATATGAAATTGCTGGTATTCCTTCAATTGGTGTTAGGTTGTAATAAACAATTGTAATGTTGTTATTTGCAGCTATACGTTTTTGCCAATCTCCTTTGTTTTTTGCTGTTCGCGGCATAAATAGGTAAAATTCCCAATCAACCTTTTCATTGATTCTGTCAAACATCTGTTCAGAGCGTTGAACGAGATCCTGTGAAACGCGTTTATCCCAAAAAACAGAGTCGCAGGCAACAAAAAAACGTGGTTTTAATTCTTCAAATAAATGAGTTAAGGGAAAAAAGTTTACACAAATTAAATCTGATTTTGTTAACGTTTGCTTAGCCGCTTGAATACTCGTTTCGAGAGATGGACCATTGCCTAAAATCACACACGAATCATTCAGTTTAGACGGTAATTTAGAAACAGGACGTGAACTAATAAGCGTTTTGAATAAGCTCATGAACGATGAAAAGAGCGCACGTATGAATTCTTGAATATGTTTAAGCGTCTTCATTTATTGCTGAGATACCATTTTTTAAAGTGAGCAAAGGTACAAAAATATGAAGAAATAATTTTTCGGTGAGTTTCCTTGAAAAACGATGATTATAGCGGCAATTATTCTATTTTTACCCTATCAATTTAAAAGAAAGAATGGCATCAATCCTAAAGAAAATCGTTGGGTCAAAAATTGTTGAACGATCGAAACGAAAATTCATCGCTAAAACAGGCGTATTTTTTTCGTTAAAAAAGCTGTCAGCTTCAACTTCTGATGATTTGGCGCTTGTGAAAGTGCTGAATACTTTTGAATTTGATAAGGTATTGGATGTCGGAGCAAACATTGGTCAATTCGCTGAGTCGCTCTTGGATTTTGGGTATAAGGGTAAAATCATTTCGTTTGAACCGACGTCTGTTGTTTATCCAACACTTTTAAAGAAAGCTGAAAAATTCAAGAATTGGCAAATAGCCGAAAAAATGGCTATAGGAAACGAGGATGGAGAAATTGAGATGAATATTTCAGCGGATCCATTGTTCAATTCCATTAAGGAAATTCAGGACGACTACACAAATTACCATGCTGCTTCTGGAAAAAGTGGTACGGAAAAAGTGCGTTTGGCAAAAATTGATAGTATTTGGGATGAATATATTCAGCCTTCCGAACGCGTATTCTTGAAAATCGATACACAAGGTTTTGAGAAGGAAGTATTAGAAGGTGCATCGAATTCATTAGACAAGGTAAGTGGAATCAAAATCGAAATGCCTTTACAACCAATTTATAAGAATGTTGAGTGGGATATATTTGATTTAATGCAATTTTTCAAATCAAAAGGATTCGCTTGTGTTGGCGTGAGTAAAGTTGCTGTCAATCAACAATCAGGAATTGTGCACGAAGTTGATGGTGTTTTCATAAAAGAAAGCCTTCTGAAACATTAACTTTCAGTTATCTCATCCAAATATTCAGCGATTTTTTGTGTAATTGCTTTGTTAGAATATTCTGAAACGTGTTGACTCGGATTGAAATTACCGATTTCCTTGTGGATCAGTGCTTTCTTTAAGTAAGCGTAAATAAAGAGCTCTTCGGAGTAATCAAAGGATTTACCGAGTTGTTTTTCTTCAACGATTTGTTTTACATCGCCGTCATTCGGACCAAAAACGAGAATTGGTTTTCCTGTTCTCAACATTTCAAATAATTTCCCAGGAATTCGTCCTTTCGCATTTGCTGCTTTGTTGATAGGTAGCAATAGCATTGACGCTTCTGCATATTCTTCCAATACTTGCTGACGCGGAATCATACCCATATATTCAGTGAGTCCATCCAAATCATTCATCCGAATCGATTCTCGAACAGCATGGTCAACTTCACCCGCCAATTTTATGCGCACGTTTGAACGGATTTCTGGATGCTCGATTAACAGCTGTTTTAAGGCATTTAAGAACGAAATAGGATTGCGGTCTTCGCCTAATAAACCTCCATGAAAAAATATGAAATCAGTACTTTCTTTGGCTTGAAAATGTTCAAATTCAGGTTCGTCAAAACCGTAATAAATGACATCAACATTTTTAGCACCAATCGATTCTAAGTCTTTTTTCCATGTTGGACTAGCAATCGTGATTTTCTTTGCGGTTTTAAAAACAGCTTGTTCTAAGGCTTTGTGTTTTCTGTCGGCCCGTTTGCCGATGTACAATTTGTCATAGTAGTCGACTTGCGTCCAAGGATCTTGGAAATCTGCCAACCAGGGAATCATAAATTTTTGTGCTAATTTCAAGCCAATCACCGTGTTTGTGTGAGGTGGGCCATCCGTTAAAATAGCGTCAATTTTATTGTTTTGAAGATAGTTCTCCAAGTATTTTACAGATGGTTTAATCCAACGGTAACGCGCATCTGGGATAAAGAAGTTCCCGCGTACCCACATTCCTAAGGTGTCAACAATGGTTTTTTTCTTCGCCGAATTCGATGTGATATTTTGTAAAGGTTGATTCTTTTTACGACCAGAAAGCTTTTTAAATAAGTTGATTGGTTCAAAAATAGGGACTTTGTGAATCTCTAAACCTTCAGGAATATCTTTTTCGTTCGTGAAATCTAAAAATTGATAAGAAGCATTTTCGGCTGTGAAAACAACCGGTTCCCAACCAAATTCACGTAAGTACTTTACGAATTTTAAACAACGAAGTACTGTTATTCCGCCTGAAGGAGGCCAATGATATGTAATAATTAAAACCTTTTTCACGTTTCTTATTCACTGCACAAAATTGGTTAAATGCGCTAAACAAAAATAAGCAAATTATCAGTAGTTCGTTCAGATTACAAGGTATCGCTTATATTTGCACCACAAGATTATGGGAATCGTTCAGAAAGATGCTTTTCGTACCATGTTAATTTCCTACGGTGGAATTGTACTTGGTTATTTGAATAAGGGATTATTGTTCCTTCTTATTCTGACGACTGAACAAATTGGCTTAGTCAATTTGATTATTTCTCTGGGAACCATGTTTGCTCAATTTTCGAATCTAGGAACCATTTATTCAACGTGGAAATTTTTACCATTTTTCAAGAATGAGGCGAAGAAACACCATGGATTTTTGCCACTGATTTTATTGATTGTCTTTGTTGGGATTTCTTTTTTCACGGCACTCTCACTCATCTTTAGACCACAGATTGAAGAAATGTACATGGAACATTCAGCAATGTTCGTCTCCTATTATTACTGGTTTATTCCGATTGGAATTTCATATGTATTATTCATGGTCTTGGAAATGTACCTAAGAAGTTTTTACAAGAATATTATATCCGTTGTAGCGTATGAAATCGTTTTACGCTTAGCAGTTACCTTATTGTTAGCGCTGATTTATTTCAAATTGATAAGCTTTGATTTATTTGTAATTCTGCATAGTTTAATTTACTTGATTCCAACAGGTATTTTATTGATGTATTTATATCGAATAGGAGAATTGAACTTGTTTCCTTCTTCCATTCAAATATCAAAACGTTTTCGAAAGATTGTAATTTTATTTTCAGCCTTCAATTATATAAACACGCTTGGTGTTGTGCTAGTTGGATCAATGGACGTAATCATGATTGCTCAAATGATTGGCTTGGAAGGAACAGGTGTTTATACAACGGTCATTTTCTTGACATCCGCATTACAAGTTCCATATAAATCAATTATTCGAGTTAGTTCTCCTTTGGTATCCGATTACTGGAAATCACGCGAATTTGATAAAATGAAAGACTTGTATCGAAAAGTGAGTTCGGTTAGTTTAGTTATCGGATTGGGATTGTTCTGTGGTATTTGGAACAATATCGATTTTCTATTCTCATTCTTAAAACCTGAATTTCAAGCTGGTATTTGGGTGTTTTTCTTTTTGATGATGGGGCGATTGGTGGATATGTATTTTGGAATCAATGGTGCCATTTTTACGACCTCCAAAAAGTTCAAATATGACATCTATTTTACGCTCTTTTTAATCTTTGCCGTTTTCTTTTTAAACCTTTGGTTTATTCCGATTTGGGGAATTGTAGGTGCTGCCATTTCAACTTCAGTGGCTATTTTATTCTATAATTTTGGACGCTTACTTTTTGTTTGGTTTGCATTCAAAATTCACCCATTCCACAAAAACCAATTCGTTGTGATTCTTTTAGGTTTAGTGAGTTTATTCGTTGGTTGGTTGACTTCTGACTTGATAGAAAACAAATACCTGGAATTTTTAGCACAGTCATTCTTCGTCTTGATTCTTTTCTTTGCGCCAATTTATTGGTTTAAACTGGAACCAGAATCTGTCAACTATTTGAACAAAGGAACCGCTTTTGTTGGTTCGAAATTGGGTAGAAAAAAAGCATAAAAAAATGTAGGCTTAATTAAACCTACATTCCTCACAATTATAAATAGCTATTTTAAATCTTCAAATCATTGAATTTTCAAATTATTTCCTCGTTAAATCTTCGCTTTACATTCTTCAATTGCAGCTTTTAAACCACCTGGATTTTTTCCACCAGCCGTAGCAAAGAATGGTTGTCCACCACCACCACCTTGGATGTGTTTAGCAACTTCTCTAACTAAATTACCTGCATTCAAACCTTTGTCTGCTATAACTGAATCGGAAACAATGATGCTAATTGTACATTTGTCACCTTCATTTCCACCGATTACACCGAAGAAGTTATCTACTTCACCTTTTAGTTGGAACAAGATATCTTTAATTGAACCACCATCTAAATTGACAGTTGTTCCTAAGAAATTGATTCCATTGATTGTTTCAATTTTTGACTTCAATTCACCTTTTACGTTCATCGCTTTTTCACGTTGAAGCACTTCAATTTCTTTAGTTAATTGATTGTTTTTCGTCAATAAATCTTCAACCGCTTTGATCAAGTCTTTTGGATTCTTCAACGTCAACGCAATCGTTTCAAGTGTATCTGCTTTTTGTTTGAAGTAGTTTTCTGCAACTTCCGATGTGATAGCTTCAATACGACGAACACCAGCTGCTACAGCCGTTTCAGTTGTGATTTTGAATAAACCAATTTTGCTTGTTGAAGGAACATGTGTTCCACCGCACAATTCAACTGATTCTCCAAATTTGATTACGCGAACCGAATCACCATATTTCTCACCAAACAAGGCCATTGCACCAAGTGCTTTTGCTTCTTCAATTGGCGTGTTTCTGCGTTCGTCTAACGAAATGTTTTGATGAATTCCTTCGGTAACGATTCGTTCAACTTCTGCTAATTCTTCATCTGTAACCTTCGAGAAATGCGAGAAATCGAAACGCAAATATTCAGGATTAACCAATGAACCTTTTTGCTCAACATGCGTTCCTAAAACTGTTCTCAAAGCATGATGCAATAGGTGAGTGGCAGAGTGATTCGAAGCCGAAGCAATTCTATTTTTTTCATTCACTGTCGCTGTAAAAGTTGCGTTCACATCAGTTGGCACCTTTTCACTCAAATGAATTATTAAATTGTTTTCTTTTTTTGTGTCGAAAATATGAATCGTTTCACCATTCGCTTCAATCGTTCCTTTGTCTCCAACTTGTCCACCACCTTCAGGATAGAACGGAGTTTGATTGAATACTAGTTGAAAGAATGATTTTTGTTTTTGACTCACTTTGCGGTATTTCACCAATTGCAATTCGGCAGTCAAGTTGTCATAACCAATGAATTCAACGTTGCCATCTGGACGTACTTGAACCCAATCATCTGTTTCAACGGCATTTTCATCACGCGAACGATCTTTTTGTTTTTGAAGTTCAGCGTTGAATGCTTCTTCGTCAATTGAAAGGTCATTCTCACGTGCAATTAAAGACGTTAAATCGACAGGGAAACCATACGTGTCAAACAATTCGAAAATGGCAACACCATCAATCGTATCTTTATTCTCTTTTTTAGTAGTTTGAATAATTCCATCAATTCGCTTCAATCCTTTCTCCAATGTTCTGAAGAAGCTAATTTCCTCTTCACGAATTACTTTTTGTACAAGTTCTCTCTGATTGATCAATTCAACGAACGGATCTCCCATGATTTCACTTAAAACAACAGATAAGTCACACAAGAATGGTTCTTTCATTCCTAATGTTTGATATCCATAACGAACAGCTCTTCTCAAAATTCGACGGATGACATAACCTGCTCCAGTGTTTGAAGGCAATTGTCCGTCAGCAATAGAGAATGCAATTGCACGAACGTGATCTGAAATTACGCGTAAAGCAATATCTGTTTCTTCTTTCACACCATAGTTAACACCTGAAACTTTTTCCATGTGTTGAATCAATGTTTGGAACAAATCTGTATCGTAATTCGACGTTTTACCTTGCAAAGCCATTGCCAAACGTTCCAGTCCCATTCCTGTATCAACATGTGTTGCAGGAAGTGGTTCTAAACTGCCATCCGCTTTACGGTTGAATTGCATGAAAACGTTGTTCCAAATCTCAATAACTTGAGGATGGTCGTAATTCACTAATGTTTTTCCGTCAACTAAATCGCGTTCAGCTTTCGAACGTAAATCGACGTGAATTTCTGTACAAGGACCACATGGACCTGTATCACCCATTTCCCAGAAATTATCTTTTTTCGAAGCAAGAATGATGCGGTCTTCAGCGATGTATTTTTTCCAAATAGCAAAACTTTCTGAATCTTGAGGAACGCCATCTTTTTCGTCACCTTCAAAAACGGTAACGTACAATTTGTCTTTAGGAATTTTGTACACTTCAGTCAATAATTCCCAAGCCCAACCAATTGCTTCTTCTTTGAAATAATCTCCGAACGACCAGTTACCCAACATTTCGAACATTGTGTGATGGTAAGTATCAACACCCACTTCTTCTAGGTCATTGTGTTTTCCAGAAACACGTAAACACTTTTGAGAATTGGCGACACGCGGATTTTTAGGAACGGCATTTCCAAGGAAGTAATCCTTGAATTGGTTCATTCCGGCATTTGTAAACATCAAAGTAGGATCATTCTTAACGACCATTGGTGCAGAAGGAACAATCTCATGTCCTTTTGATGCAAAAAATGTAAAAAATTGCTCGCGTATTTCAGAAACTTTCATGAAAGATGGTGTTTTCTATTTGTATTAAAGCTACAAATTTAACCGAATATGTTAAAAGAAACTTAAAATTTAATTGGAAAATAGTATCAATTATAAACGGTTTAAATGCAGGGTCTTGTTTCGTTGAAAAGATAATTTCACTAAAAAAGGTTAGCCCATCGAATGAACTAACCTTTTAAAATATTCCTTTTGATCCTATTTATTTAATAGCATCTATTTTTTCTTGATTAGCGTTCTCTTCCATTTGGAAGTTGAATTTTGTAGCTAATTCTTCTTGTGCATCGGCAAATTCTTTATCCAATTTCTCCTCTTGTTTTGTTACATCAACTTCCATTTGTTGAATAAACGCAAGATCCTCTTCAGTTATGTTTTCGCCTTTATCTAAAATGTCAAACATTTTCTTGTACTCATCTGAATAGATTTCTTTGTAGAAAGAAAACAACTCAATAGCCGCATTTTTTAAACGCTCACTTCCTTCAAATCCTTCCATTTTTTTGATTGTCGCCAACGACTCATCACATTGCTTAACGATATCCAAGCGAATGTCCTTGCATTTTGCTAAATCAGTATCCATCGTTTCAACCAAGTCTAAACTCAATTCAATGATTTTTGATTGTTCTTTAATAATAGCATCATTGTATTCAATGGCTTTTTGAGAATCTGTCGCACACGATTGCAATAGCAAAAACGAAAACGCGAATAATG
>JBDKHH010000305.1:0-4490 GCA_039797785.1 Bacteroidota bacterium
ATCTTAATTGCATCAATTGAAGCAGCACAAAGTTCAAATTTCATTACTTAAAATAGATTATAAGTTCATCCATAAATGTCCATGGAACATTGTTTTCACCAGGTAATCCTTCAGGAATCACATCAAAGGTCGTTAATTTAATGTTTACAAAACGTCCTTTTGATTTTAGAGTCGCTCGATAAGGCATTAAATTATTTGGGTCAATTGTATATTCATACGTCTTAATTTCAGCATTTTTCAAATATTTCCATTTCTCTCCGTTTTTTGAAACTGAAAATCGTAAAATATAAGGGTGATGAATCCAAGAACCTTCATCTTGCAAGAAGCTCAAATCAATAGAATCGATTTTCGATTTTTTTCCTAGATCAACTTGTAATTCAATTTCCTGATCTTGAAAACCGAGCCATTCGTTTCCTTTCCATGGACGCGTTCCAAGAATTCCGTCCGTTAACGTTTCTCCACCTTTTCCAGAATATTGAGCTGATGGTTTGGTAATTAACTCAACTTTTAAACCTAACGATGGGTGCTGAATCAATGTAAAGCCTTGTTTATCATCCGTGAATTTATTGGAGATTTCAACCTTTACAGGATTAACTTGATTGATTGCTGTTCGTTCAAAAACAATACTATCACCTTTCGCTAATCCTTGATCGTGTGCACTGTTTTTATCGGAATAATGTACATTAAACGATTGATCAGCTGCCTCTTTCGCTAACTCTAATTTAACACCATTTTCCGTGTTTTTAAGGGAATACTTAGCAAAGGTAACAGCTTTCGAAAAGTTAACATTGTAGCGTTCCAAAAAATCAAATTGGTGATACAACAATGTTGCTTTAAAATCAGCATACGCTGGTCTCGACTTGCACCAAAGCACCTGAGACAAGGCCAATGCACGCGGATACGTCATATACTCCAGTTGTTGCATTGTTGGAATATACTCAGTCCATAAATTGGCTTGTCCTCCCAAAATATAGGTTATTCCTTCATTGTCTAATCCTGTAGGAATTGGACTAAACTGGTACACTTTTTCAATTGGTGTATATCCGCCGATTGCTAAAGGCTCACTTGGTGAATCACTTTGATAATGGTCAAAATAGCAATGTGATCCTGGACTCATTACAGCATAATGTTTCATTTGTGCAGCTTCAAGTCCTCCTTGCATTCCTCTCCACGACATGACAGCAGCATTCGGACTCAACCCACCTTCTAAGATTTCATCCCAACCGATTAATTTTCGACCTTTCGCTGTTAAGTATTCATCCATTTTACCAATGAAATAACTTTGTAATTCATGTTCATCCTTCAATCCGTTTTCACGAATAACGGCTTGACATTTCTTACATTTTTTCCATCGTGCTTTTGGTGCTTCATCACCTCCAATATGAATGTATGTCGACGGAAACAATTCCAGCACCTCATCCATAATTCCGTATAGGAAATCAAACGTTGATTCATGCGCACAAAAGATATCGTCAAAAACGCCCCACAGACCAGGAACACCTTGCTGTTCACCTGTACATGAATACTGAGGATAAGCGGCTAAAGCTGCTCGTGCGTGACCTGGCATTTCTATTTCTGGAACAATCGTTATGTATTGAGCAGCAGCGTACGCAACAACTTCCTTTATTTGTTCTTGTGTGTAATAACCACCATATTTTTCTACTGTATACGTTCTTGGTACCGTACTGTAATGTGCATTCACTGTACTATCGCGCCAAGCACCAATCTCCGTTAATTTGGGATATTTCTTAATTTCAATTCGCCAACCTTGATCGTCCGTTAAATGCCAATGAAACGTATTGAACTTATAAAAAGCCATTAAATCAATGAATCGTTTCACCTCTTCAACTGTGTAAAAATGTCGTGCTACATCTAAATGCAATCCTCTCCATTGAAAATTAGGAGCATCTTGCACAAAACACTTTTGAATGAACAATTCTCCATTCTCTCCTTCAATCATTTGCAGTAATGAAACAACAGCATAAAAACAACTTTCTTCCGAGCTATACGTGATTGTAATTGTCTCATTTACGTTAATCGAGTACCAATCTTTTGGGACATTCACAATTTTCTTAAAAACAAGATCCTTGCTTACTGCCGAAACAGTGGTTCGAAGCTCATAAACATGATTAAGTTTTTCGATTAAATAGGTTTTAATATTTTCTGGTAAATCTTTCGAAGAAACAGAAATATTGTCCGTCAACATCAATTGACCTTCAACCAATTTATAGACTTCCGGAGTTGGAATAATTGGTTGATTTGCAGTAATAGTTGGTATTGATTGAGCAATTACTGTTTTCGTAAAAACAATCACAATCAGTAAGAAAGCATAGTTAATCAACTTCATGAAACGGATAAATTAGTGTGGTTAGTTTTTGAATTCGTTGAAAGACCAATGAAACAAAAGAACAATACAAGAGCAAAATTGGCTAATCCCATCCAACCAGCTTCGTTGGCCAAGGCAGATATCATTTTCCCCATTAAATCATTTGATTTTAAACTAAATGGAAGAAGTAAAACAACGAACGTGAACCAAAACAGTGCTTTTTTCACTAGTAGTAATCGTCTAAGCACAACTAGTATAAGTGGTAAACTCAACAAGAAATGTTCTGTATCTGTTACAAAGAAATTTGGTGTAAACGCAAGAAATAATGCCGACCATTCAAGAAAACTCAGCGCATTTAGCTTTTTTAATTGCCTTGTAATAAAGAATAAAACAACTAATAGCATCAAGCCGATTATTGAAGGAATCCAAGCCGATTGAATACCGAAATAATAATTTGAAAGGTATTTGAAGGAATTTTCACTGATAATATAATCGCCATGCTGACCAATTGCCGCAAGCCATTCTTTCCATAAGTTGATTCCCTCATTCCAACCTTTATGAATAAAAGGAATGATTAAAAACACACTTCCAAAACCCATCATTGCAAAAATTGTTTTCCATTGCTGAAAGAAAAGCAAAGGAATAAATGCCAGTATAACAATTGGTTTTAGAATGACCATTAAACTCCAAAACAGCGCTAACTGAAAGGATTTTTTAGCAATAAATGCCTTTAAACCTAAAACAAACAAGGCAAAAAGCACCAAATTCACATTTCCCATGTGGAATTCTCGTACCAAATGAACCGCAATAAAAACAAAAGACAAATACAGAAGTCCGCGTTTCTTTTTATCGTTTATGGTTTGATAAAAAAGGATTTTATGTAATCCTGTGACTCCAATGATTAATGAAATCAAAAGAACACTCGAGTGGATTATTTGGGCAGTGAAATAGCTAAATTTTGAAACAATTAAAAAGAAATAAAGCGTTGTTGGTGGATATTTAAAGAACCCACTTCCCAATCCATACGGTTTTATATACGGACTGTTTCCACTAAAAAAATCATTCGTAGCGTCATAATACACTTTAAAATCATTCGTCCAAAATTTACCATTTTTGATTTCCACGAAAATCATCAATGCAGTAAACAATAGACAAAAAATCCCGAAGAAGTAATAACTCCTCGGGATTCCTTTGATAAATTTTATGAATGTATTTTCAGCCATTTCAGCTTACATGTTGCGTCTGTACTGACCACCAACCTCAAACAAGGCATTGGTGATTTGTCCTAATGATGCATATTTACATGTTTCCATCAATTGCTCAAACATGTTTTTATTCTGAATTGCTGCATTTTGAACATTTTGAACACCTACTTCAATTTTATCCGCATGTGCCTTGTGTAAGTTCGCTAACATTTCAATTTGATATTGTTTTTCTTCTTCTGTAGCACGAATTACCTCTTTCGGTAAAACCGTTGGCGATCCTTTTGAACTCAAGAAGGTATTTACACCAATAATTGGGAATTCACCTGTGTGTTTCAATGTTTCGTAATACAACGATTCTTCTTGAATTTTTGAACGTTGGTACATTGTTTCCATCGCACCTAAAACACCACCTCTTTCAGTGATTCTATCAAATTCTAACAATACTGCTTCTTCAACTAAATCTGTTAATTCTTCAATGATGAATGAACCTTGTAAGGGATTTTCGTTTTTCGCTAAACCTAATTCTCGGTTAATGATCAATTGAATTGCCATTGCACGACGAACTGATTCTTCAGTAGGTGTTGTAATCGCTTCGTCATACGCATTCGTGTGCAATGAATTACAGTTATCGTAAATTGCATACAATGCTTGTAAGGTTGTACGAATATCGTTGAAATCAATTTCCTGAGCATGCAACGAACGACCAGATGTTTGAATGTGATATTTCAACATTTGCGCACGTGCATTTGCACCGTATTTTCTTGCCAAAGCTTTCGCCCAAATTCTTCTTGAAACACGACCAATTACAGCGTATTCAGGATCAATACCGTTTGAGAAAAAGAACGATAAGTTTGGTCCAAAATCATTGATACTCATTCCACGACTCATGTAGTACTCAACATACGTGAATCCATTCGCTAAAGTAAACGCCAATTGTGTAATTGGATTTGCTCCTGCTT
>JBDKHH010000306.1:0-6393 GCA_039797785.1 Bacteroidota bacterium
GAGATCAAGTTACACTAAATGCATCAGGTGCTAATTCTTATACATGGAACAATGGATCACCAAATGGATCAACATTTATTCCTTCTCCAGGAACATCGATTTATACGGTTGTTGGCACCTCATCGTTTGGCTGTGAAAATTCCGATCAAATTCAAGTAATTGTGAATAATCTACCAGTAATCGAAGCTGGTCAAGATCAAGAGCTTTGCGAAAATACAAGTATACAGTTGACTGCTTCTGGAGGAAATTCTTACATGTGGAATAATAATGCAGTGAACAATCAAGCTTTTTATCCTCCTGTTGGAACAACAATTTATAGTGTAACAGGAACATCCGCACAAGGTTGTACAAATTCTGATCAATTAACTGTTGTGGTGCATCCGCTCCCACAAATACAAGCTGGGATGGATTTGTCAATTTGTGATGGTGATAGCATTCTGTTGTTTGCACAAGGCGGTAACAACCTAATTTGGTCAAATGGAATTCAGGATGGCGTTTCATTTATTCCTGCAGCAACTAGTGTTTATACAGTTACCGGAACATCACAATATGGTTGCATCAATTCAGACAACATGGTGGTAACTGTTAATCCTATTCCTGTCGTAAATGCTGGAAATGACACATCAATTTGTTTCGGTGAATCATTCAGCGTCTCTGGAACTGGAGCTGATTTTTACTCGTGGAACAACGGTGTTACAAACAATGCCATTTTTATTCCGAATGAAGGAACTATTATTTACACTGTTGTTGGTACAACCAACGTAGGATGCACGAATACCGACAGTTTAGTGTTAATTGTTAAATCAATTCCGCAAATACAATTTCAAACAGATGCTACAAATGGTTGCATACCAAAGACCATCAATTTCTTAAATGAAACAGAAAATACCCAAAGTTGTACATGGAAATTTGGTACTGAACTTTCTTCTGGCGGTTATTCAGACGCATCTTATACCTTCACAGAAGAAGGCTGTTATGATATAACCTTGGAAGTTTTAGGGACAAACGGATGTTCAAACTCATCTCAATTTAACAACTTTATTTGTGTTGAAGATGCGCCAAATGTTTCCTTTACAGCCTCTACTGAAACTGTTAATGAATTAGATGCAGTTGTGCATTTTTTCAACACAACAGAAGGTGCAACATCCTATACTTGGGATTTTGGAGATAGCACAGAAAACGTTTATGATGAAAATCCTATTCACGATTTTGCTGGATTACCTTATGGAAATTACATGGTGAAATTAATAGCAAGCTCTTCGATGGGCTGTACAGATTCCAATTTTGTAATCATTAAAATGGACGAAGAATCATTGTTTTTTATTCCGAATACCTTTACACCAGATGAAGATACCTATAACACCCTATTTCAACCAATTTTCACTGATGGTTTCGATCCTTATAATTTTTCAATGACAATTTACAATCGTTGGGGAGAACTAGTTTTTGAATCGCATGACGCATCCATTGGTTGGAACGGATTGAGGTTCAATTCAGGTGAAATTGTTCAAGATGGAATGTACACGTGGTCAATCATTTATAAAAAAGTAAACAATGCCCAAACGGACCAAATTAGTGGACATGTTAATTTATTACGTTAATTTTTGAATGTCTTTTTATCTGTTAGTGGCAGTTTGATAAGTGAAGCCTAGTTAATATTAATTCACTACTAATCAAGGAATTTGTATTCGGTATTTTAGAGTGCGTGAAAGTTTTTCACAAAACAACACTTTAACAAAAATGCAAACGACTACAATGAAAAGTAATTTTCACTATTCAAATTCGGTTTTTCTATCAACGATATTTACGCTAATAATAGCCTCATTTACCGTCTTAGGACAATCCGTAACATTCAACTATACTGGATCAATGCAATCTTGGACTGTTCCACCTTGCGTTACAAGTATTTCCGTTACAGCAGCCGGAGCTGAAGGTGGCGGAACTACGGGCGGAAATGGTGCAGTTGTTACAGCAACAATGGCAGTTACACCAGGACAGGTATTACAAATTCGAGTTGGCGGTTCCGGAGCATGCCCTGGAGCAGGTTTTAATGGTGGTGGAAACGGAGGTAATGCAGGTACAACCGCAAATCGTGGATGCGGTGGTGGTGGTGCAACGGATATTCGAATTGCACCTTATGCACTAACAAATAGAGTTGTCGTTGCTGCTGGTGGTGGCGGAATGGGAGGTGGAACTTCAGATGCCGCAGGTGGAAATGGTGGTTGCGCATCCGGAGTCGCTGGAACTTCACCTTTTGGTCAAGGTGGTGGAGCTGGAACACAAGCTTCTGGAGGTCCTGGCGGACCGCCTTGGATTTCAAGTGGTAATTACGGTACGGCAGGTACACTCGGTACTGGTGGAAATGGGGGGACAGACCCTTGTTATAATGTTGCTCCAGGCGGTGGCGGCGGTGGTGGATACTACGGCGGCGGCGGTGGTGGTAGTGACTGCTTTAGTTCAGCTCCGTATGGAGGAGGAAGTGGTGGCGGTGGTTCATCTCTTACACCTGGAGGCGGCGGTTGTACAAGTGGATCGAACAATGGACCCGGATATTTAACAATTACATATACGATTGGTGCTGGTACCGCAACGGCAACCAATACTGGTGCATATTGTGCAGGAGCTGCCATCGCGCTTACTGGAGGAGGTGGAAATGCTTCTTCCACTTATGCATGGACTGGACCAAATGGTTTTACATCTAACGTACAAAATCCAACAATTCCCGCTAGTACAACTGCAAATGCAGGAACTTACAATTTAACAGTGAATAGTGTCGGCTGTGTAGCAACTGCTTCAACAACTGTAGTGGTAAATCCTCTTCCAGTTGTGAATGCTGGAAGTGATCAAACAGTTTGTTCGGGAGCATCAGTTACTTTATCTGGCTCTGGAGCAACAAGCTATTCTTGGAATAATTCAATAACCAATGGAATCTCTTTTGTTCCTGCAGTCACAACAACCTATACAGTCACTGGAACAAGTTCAGGATGTACAAATACCGATCAAATTGTTGTAACTGTGAACCCTTTGCCAACAATTGTTGCAAATGATGTTTCGGTTTGCTCGAATGGCACTGTTGCTTTAAATGCAAGTGGAGCATCAACCTATACTTGGTCACCAGGAACTGATTTAAGCGCAACTTCTGGATCAACAGTAAACTCTACTCCTGCAGCTACATTCACGTATACTGTTACCGGAACAGATGTCAATGGTTGTGTGAACACCGATCCAATAACAGTTACCGTTGTTCCCACCACGCCTGTAAATGCAGGGCCAGATGTTGCAATTTGCCAAGGAAATTCAACAATGCTAAGTGCATCAGGTGGAATAAATTACACATGGGACAATGGACTTGGAAATGGTAATAATGTTTCTATTTCACCCTTAAGTACAACAACTTATTCTGTGATAGGAACAGATGCGAATGGTTGTCCTGGAACTGATGACATGACTGTTACAATCAATTCAAATCCATCTATTAATGCTGGAACAGATATAACAATTTGCGCTGGTGCTCCCATAACTTTAACAGGATCAGGTGCAATAAACTACACATGGGACAATGGTGCAACTAATGGAATAACATTTATTCCATTGTCATCTGAATTATTTACAGTTACTGGTACAGATGCAAACGGATGTAATAGTACCGATCAAATCAATGTCATTGTGAATCCGTTACCAACTGTAAATGCTGGTATTGATCAAACTGTCTGTGAGGGAACTAGCGTGACACTTAGCGGATCAGGGGCATCTACTTACTCTTGGGACAATGGAATTATTGACAATTCTGCTTTCGTTCCGACATCAACATTGACGTATACTGTTACTGGAACAGATATTAACGGATGTATAAATACTGACAATGTAATCGTTACATTTAATCCTTTACCGATAACCAATGCTGGAACGGATATAATCGTTTGTGATGGAACAAATGTTACTCTAGCAGGATCTGGTGCAGCGAGCTACTCTTGGGATAACGGAATAACGCAAAGTACAGCATTTACCCCTTCAGTCGGAACAGTCACTTATACTGTAACAGGAACAAGTGCAGCTGGATGTGTTGCTTCAGATGCTGTGGATGTAACAGTTAATCCAAATCCTACACCCTCAATTGTAGGCACTTTGGTTTATTGTGTTGGTTTCCCTACAACATTAAGTTCAAATACTTCTTATGCATCCTATAACTGGTCTACTGGAAGCACTGCAAATACGTCAAATGCCACGACTGCAAATAATCCAATTAGCTTAACAGTAACAAATAACTTCGGTTGTCAAGGAACCTCTTCAGCTGTCAATACAATAGAATTGGCAAATATTATTACGAATACTTCAGTAACAATTTGTCAAGGTCAATCTGCAACGATTCATGGTGTAAGTCAAACTGTTGCTGGAACTTATACTCAAAACTTTACAAGTCCAAGTGGATGTGATTCAATTTCAAATGTGCAATTAATCGTTACTCCACTTCCTGCAATTAATGGAGGTCAAGATCAAACCTTGTGTGTTGGAAACTCTTCAATTTTAACTGCATCGGGTGGTTCAAATTATAGTTGGAACAATGGTGTTACGAATGCTATTAGTTTTACGCCACCACTTGGAACAAATACCTATACCGTGACAGGTTCAGGGCCTACTGGATGTGTCAATACAGACCAAGTGGTAATAAATGTAATTCCGTTACCAACTCTTTCATTTTCACCGGATGTTACTACTGGTTGTACGCCGTTGACCGTCAATTTTACAAACAACAATCCGAACACCACAAATTGTGTTTGGACAATGAGTGACGGTACGATTCTAAACGGGTGTGGAACAGTTACCAATACATTCGAAGCGATTGATTGTTATGATATCACACTTACAGCAACAGATAATTTTGGATGTACAAATAGTCTTACAACAACCAATCTAGTGTGTGTTGAAGCTCCACCAATTGCGGCCTTTAACGGGACTCCAGCCGTATTAAATGAATATGATTCTGAAGTTCATTTTCATAATACAACAGTTGGAGGTGCAACCTATTTATGGGATTTTGGAGATAATTCTGGTAGTTCTACCTTGGTGAATCCTGACCATGATTATGCGGAAGCTGGAGTTGGTAGCTATTTGGTAACGTTGATTGCCTATTCACCAACTGGATGTTCTGACACCACTACGCGTTCTATCCAACTATTGGAAGATTTAATTTATTACATCCCAAATACTTTTACGCCCGATGATGATATGTACAATCAACTATTCAAACCAGTCTTCACTTCTGGATACGATCCGTTTGACTATACCATGTTAATTTATAACAGATGGGGTGAAGTTCTTTTTGAATCTCATAATGCAGAATTTGGTTGGGATGGCACATACGGTGCTGATGGTTTAGTGAAAGAAGGTGTTTATACATGGAAAATAGAATTTAAAACAAAAGCTTCTGATGAAAGAAAAATGATTGTTGGACATGTAAATGTGTTGAGATAGGATTTTTTTTCTTAGGTTAGAGGATGATATCATGGCTGTTAAACAGAAAAACACTCACCGTCTTTGTATTTATTACTTTGACAACGCATTTTTTTGCCCAAGGTGACGACTGTGCAACAGCGCTTCAATTAAATAACGTTTCAAACTTTTGTTCAGGTGCTGCATTTTACACAAATGCTGGATCAACTACTGGCACTTGGGGTAATGCCACATGTTTTGGAGCTTCAACAACGGAAGATGTGTGGTTCCAATTTACAGCAACTGGAACAGATGCATTGATTTCTGTGGGTGGAATCGGAAATGGTGGAACAATGTCCAATCCATCCGTTGCAATTTACAATGGAGATTGCACAACCGGCGTGAACGAGCAAGGATGTGCTTCTGCAGCTTTCGGTTCTGGTATCGTTCAATTGTATGAAGGCGCCATGATTCAAGGGGATGTTTATTACATCCGTGTTTCAACAACTGGAACAAACGAAGGATCATTTGAACTATGTGTAAATAACTACACGCCCACAGCAAATCCAGGTGCGGATTGTGGTGGAGCCGCATTTTTATGCAGTCAAAGCCCAGTAAGTGTCGGAATATTAAGTGGTGGTGGATTAGACAATGATGAGCCAGAATCCAACTCTTGTCTAGAGAATACATTTGGTGCGGATGAAGGAAACTCTTCTTGGTTTTATTGGACGTGCGGTACTTCTGGTACATTCACACTCGATATCACTCCTCTTAATCCTACTGATGATATTGATTTTATCATTTACCAATTAAATAGTACAAACCCTTGTGGACCACGAACAATTCTGAGATGCAACGCTTCCTCTTGTTTAAATGCAAATGGTTCAACAGGGTTAAGTTTAACCGATGTGAATATAACAGAAGATCCTGGCTGTGATCCTGGTGAAAATGCCTATTGCCAAT
>JBDKHH010000307.1:0-4910 GCA_039797785.1 Bacteroidota bacterium
AGATTATAAAATGAAGTTTCCAGCAGTTAAAAAAGGTAGATAATTAAATTTTGAAAATTATGAAATTGAAGTTGATTTTTAGTGCAGTTGTTTTCGTTGGTTTAATTTATTCGTGCAGTGGAGATGGAGATAAGCCATCAAAAGAAACATTGATTGAACGAATTACAGAAATGGAAGATTCGTTGAAAGGTTTGCAAGCGAATTTGGCGCAAACAAAGCAAATTCCAAACTTGACACATTTTGAATTAATCAATCGTTTGTTGGAGTATTATCACGCTTATCCAGAGGATGAATATGCTGCAGAATGTTTAGATAAAGTACACATGAAATACTCTGGAATGGGAATTCATTTAAGAGCGGTTCAATATGCTGATACTTTATTGGAGCAATATCCAGAATATAAAAATCGTGCGATGGTCTTGGAAAGTCAAGGTAGCAACTACGATATTTTTATTTTGCCACGAAATAAGGCGAAAGTCAAATACTACTATGAAATGTTGATTAAGGAAAATCCGAACATGGATAAAGAAAAATTGGCAGGTTTGAAAGATCGCTTAAAGCACATCGATATGGATTTCGATCAGTTTATTAATTATAAGATGGAAGCTATTGCAGCGAATTAATTTCTGCTGTTAATGATGTGTTAAATATCATTTTTGGTATCGTTCTTGCTTTACATTTGGAAAAAGGAATTAAAAAATTTACACCATGAAAAAAGTATTTTTCTCTTTATTATTAACATTCGTTGCAGCAGTTGCAATGAACAAAGCTGTAGCGCAAGTTGAAACAGGTGCTAAAATTGAATTCACAAAAGAAACGCATGATTACGGTACTGTGAAATATGGAGCAGACGGAACATGTACGTTCGAATTTAAAAATACAGGAACAGAACCATTGATCATTGCAAACGCAAAAGGTTCTTGTGGTTGTACAGTTCCAGAATGGCCGAAAGAGCCAATTGCTCCAGGAGCTAAAGGAACAATCAAAGTAAAATACGATACAAAACGTCCTGGTCCGATCAACAAAAGTGTAACGATTAATTCAAACGCTGTGAACGAACCAACGAAAGTGATTCGTATCAAAGGAAATGTTTTAGCTGCTCCAGAAGGTGGTGCGCCAGTAAATAATTCAGGAGCTCCAACAGGAAACTAAAATGAGATTTATTCTCTTTTTGATATTAAGCTTAAATTCCGTCCTTGGCATGAGTCAAGAGGCGGAATTTTTTTGTAAAAAATCGACGTTCAAATTCCCGAAAACAAAAGAGGGTATTGTTTTGGAGCATGTTTTTACCATTAAAAATACTGGGGACGCACCTTTGAAATTGATTTCGTACGATGTAGAATGTAATTGTACCAAAGCTTTTCTTCCAGAAGGTGAAATTAAACCTGGAGAGTCGGTAGAAGTGAAGGTGACATTTGATACAGAAGGGAAAGCTTATTTTCAAGATCGAGAAATAAGAATAACAACAAATACAAAAAAGAAGATTGAGAAAATTGGAATCAAAGTGAATGTAATTCCACATGATTAAATTAATTGTTAAAATGGTTAATAATCTGTTAAAGCATTTCACTTATTTAAATCTTCTAGTAAATTTGAATGAACACAATAACCAAATAATAATATAAACTATGAAAAAAATAATTTTATCACTTGTCTTAGCATTCGTTGCAATGGTAGGAATGAACAAAGCAGCAGCGCAAGTTGTTGAATCAGGAGCTAAAATCGAATTTAGCAAAGAAACACACGATTACGGTACAATTAAAAATGGTGCAAACGGAGAATGTGTATTCGAATTTAAAAATACAGGAGATGCTCCATTATTGATTTCAAACTCAAGAGGTTCATGTGGTTGTACAGTTCCAGAATGGCCGAAAGAGCCAATCGCACCAGGAGCAACTGGAACTATTAAAGTGAAATATGATACTATGAGAACAGGAGCAATCAACAAAAGCGTTACTATTTCATCAAACGCTGTGAATGAGCCAGAAAAAGTTATCTACATCAAAGGATCTGTTTTGGCACCTGAAACAGTAACTCCGCCAGTAAACGAATCTGGAGCTCCTTCAAATCACTAAGATTTTAAAATACTAAATAGTCTGAAAGCTATTCATCAATTGATGAGTGGCTTTTTTGCGTTTTGTTGATAAATATCGCGAAAATGAAGCTGCATTTTTTGTAATTTTAGTCTCCCCAATTTTCACAAATTATGTACATCATATTCGATACGGAAACAACCGGTTTACCACGTGATTGGAATGCTCCGATTACAGATACATCGAACTGGCCACGCGTGATTCAAATCGCTTGGCAGTTGCACGATGAAATGGGCCGCCTGATCGAACATAAAGATTTTCTTGTTCGTCCAGATGGATTTGATATTCCTTATGATGCTGAAAGAATTCACGGTATTTCGACTGAATTAGCGACAAAATTTGGTGAATCGTTGGATGATGTTTTACTCTTGTTCAATGAAGCTTTGGGGAAAGCGAAATTCGTTGTTGGGCAAAATGTTGGATTTGATGTCAATGTGCTAGGATGTGAGTTTGTGCGTCAAAATGTTCAATCTCCAATGGCTTCAATGCCCGTTTTGGATACCTGTACGGAAATCACAGCTGAATTGTGTAAACTGCCAGGTGGACGCGGTGGTCGTTTCAAATTACCAACCTTAACAGAATTACATCAATTCTTGTTCAATGTTCCTTTTGGTGAAGCGCACAATGCAACGGCCGATGTGGAAGCGACAACACGCTGTTTCTTTGAATTAATTCGTCTAGAACATTTCCCTTTAGACCGATTACAGCAAGAAGAGAAATACATTGAGGATTTTAAAGCGTTTAATCCTGCACCGATTGGTACGATTGGGTTAAAGCATTTAAATCTTAAAGAAGAAAGTCAAAAGTTACTTCAGAAACCTGCAACACAAACTGCTGTTCCAACTGAAGATTTGACTGAAGCACGTGAGCGCTTAAAAGATGTTCCGTTTGCGCATTTGCACAATCATACACAGTTTTCAATTCTTCAATCGACTATTAACGTTGGTGGTTTGGTTGGTAAAGCAGTGGCACATGGGCATGATGCAGTTGCTTTAACTGATACAGGAAATATGATGGCGGCCTTTCATTTTGAGAAGGCAGTTGCGACCTACAATAAATCCGTAAAAGCGGAACGTGAAAAAGCGTTGGAAAATGGTGAGGAGTTCACAAAAAAAGAGTTACTTCCAATTATTGGTTGTGAGTTCAATGTATGTAAAAATTTAGAAGATAAATCTGTAAAGGATAACGGTTATCAAGTTGTTCTATTAGCGAAAAATAAAAATGGCTACCAAAATCTTATCAAGTTGGCTTCAATGGCCTACACGAAAGGGATGTACTACGTTCCGCGCGTTGATAAAATGGTCATTGAACAATACAAAGAAGATTTAATTTGCTTGACAGGGAATTTGTATGGAGAAGTTCCAAATATGATTTTGAATGTCGGTGAAAATCAAGCAGAGGAAGCTTTGCTTTGGTGGAAAGGTGTTTTTGGAGATGATTTGTACATCGAGATTATGCGTCATGGACAAGAGAATGAAGATCGCGTCAATGCAACATTAATTAAGTTTTCTGAGAAACACGGCGTAAAATTAGTTGCTACGAATAATACTTATTACATCGAGAAAACAGACTCTGAAGCGCATGATGTTTTGTTGTGTGTGAAAGACAATGAATTGGTTTCAACGCCAAAAGGAAGAGGTAGAGGTTTCCGTTATGGACTTGACAATGAAGAATATTACTTCAAAAGTTCAGAGGAAATGAAAGAATTGTTTTTGGATTTACCAGAAGCAATAGAGAATATTGGAGAAATTATCAATAAATGTGAGGCTTACGGTTTAGCACGTGATGTATTGTTGCCGGCGTTTGATATCCCAGAAGAGTATCAAGATCCTTTGGATTTAGAAGATGGAGGGAAACGAGGAGAAAACAACTATTTGCGTCATTTGACCTATGTTGGTGCAGCAAAACGTTACGAAGAAATCACGGATGAGATTAGAGATCGCTTAGATTTCGAATTAGCAACGATTGAGAAAACAGGTTATCCAGGTTATTTCTTGATTGTACAAGATTTTTGTCAGGCAGCCAGAGATATGGGCGTTAGTGTTGGTCCTGGTCGTGGTTCTGCTGCTGGTTCCGCAGTTGCGTATTGTATTGGAATTACGAATGTGGATCCAATCAAGTACGATCTACTTTTTGAGCGTTTCTTGAATCCAGATCGTGTTTCCATGCCCGATATCGATATCGATTTTGATGATGAAGGACGTGGTCGCGTAATTGAATGGGTAATTGAGAAATACGGCGCGAATCAGGTTGCTCAGATTATTACGTATGGAACAATGGCGGCGAAGTCATCGATTCGTGATACGGCACGTGTATTGGATTTACCCTTGCCAGATGCTGATCGAATTGCCAAATTAATTCCAGATATTTCGTTAGGAAAACTCTTTAAAATGAGTGATCCAGAATTGGCGGATAAATTAAAAAACAATCAAGAAGACATTGCAAGAGCAAAGGAGTTGAAAAACATTGCACTTGGAAATGACTTAGCTGCGCGAGTTGTGAATCAAGCAAGAGCCTTAGAAGGTTCAGTTCGAAATACAGGTATTCACGCTTGTGGTGTTATTATTACACCAGATGATATAACTAATTTCGTTCCTGTTGCAACGGCGAAAGATTCTGATATGTATTGTACGCAATACGATAACTCGGTTGCAGAATCTGCTGGTTTGTTGAAAATGGACTTCTTGGGATTGAAGACCTTGACCTTGATTAAATACGCGGTTAAAAATGTCAAGGAAAATAAAGGAATTGATTTAGATCCGGATAATTTCCCGATTGATGACGAGAAAACTTACGAGTTATTTCAACGCGGTGAAA
>JBDKHH010000308.1:0-7678 GCA_039797785.1 Bacteroidota bacterium
AGATTAAACGTTCACTGTCAAAATCAAATTTTACACTATTTGCCTTTTGATTTATGGTGATAATTAATGGTTCTGAATACTCAAGTGCATTGTCAGGTGGAGATTCGATTATTAGTTCATCCTTATTTTTGCAAATGGTTTCAATTTTAAGGTTAACAATTTCATCGGTTTTTGAAGTAAAGCCGTCAAATTCTATCGAAATAAGGTTCATTAAATCATTTATTTGAATATTTAGTTTGGCTTCAGTATAAACTGTATCGACGATCAATTCATCAAAAACAAATTCTGAATAATTTATCTGTGTATGACAAATACTTGGTGTTATTGTAAGAAAAAGTAGTTGAAGAATGTATTTCAATGTATAAGTTGTATTAAGGCTAGTTTTTCATCTTTTTATTAATCCTTTCCCTAAGTTAAAACTTTCACTTTACAATCCGCACAGCACAGCAACAAATTCCTATTTTCGCTTGCCGCAATTCCAACGACATGTAACTTTATCCCGCTTCTTATTGTTCTATTAAAAAACAACGTATGAAAACCCTACTTTTTCTAAGCTTTCTATTAGCAAGTCTTTTTTCTTGGTCCCAAGCGATTTACGGTTCAATTTCTGGTGGCTACCAATTTGGTGTCGGAAAGCAAAATTTGGAACATCATTCTGTTACAGATTTTATAGATCCGTATTCGCCATGGTCTTGGCAACAAGTTGATTTATCACTTGGGAAAGGTGTTCAGACAAATTTCACGGTGGGATACGATTTTAAGCAACATTATGGCGTTTCGCTTACTGGATCCTATTTGTTTGGAGCAGAGTTTTCTTCGAAAGCAACTACCTCTTCTGATATCACCTATGAAAGAAAGTTATCGGCAAACATGCTGCGTATCAATCCATCTTTTCGCATGTATGTAGGAGAAAATCGCTTCAGAACATATGCGGAAATCGGATTTATTCTGGGTATTGGTAAGATTAATTTGACAAACAGTGTGAACGTAACTGATACAATTCTTCAAGAATACAATTACCTCTATGACGGTGGTGTTTCGTTTGGTGCGAATGCTCGTTTCGGACTTGAGTTCAAACTATCCAAAAGACTGAACATTTTTGGCGAGTTTAATTTTAATAGTCAGGCGTATGCGCCTCAGAAAGGACATTTAACGAAGTATATTTACAACAATGTCGATATGACAGAAACGTACAAGCACGAGATTATCTTTGTCGACCAATTGGATACAGACCCATCAACCGTTATTGTTCCGAATGAGCCCGAAGTTCGAGCAAAACATAGTTATCCCTTCCACAGCTATGGATTGACGATTGGCGTGAAATACATTCTTTGGGAGAAGAAGAAAGAGGAGAGTAGTGAGATTTGAAAAAGAGTGGAGTTGAAGGGGTAAGCTATTATAAACTGCTGATTTTATTCTTGTCCAATTGATAAGGCCAGTGAATTTCGATTGATCGTAGTCACCGCTTAATATATTTGCCACCTAATTGGAATATAAACTTTAGATCGCACCTTTATTCCATTTTTTTGTGCTGGAATCCAATTTGGCATTTTTTTAACCAGATCTAAACTTGCTTTATTGAATATATCGTAAGAACCCCTAATTAGTTTAATATCCGAAATGCTTCCATCTGTTTCAATAATGCATTCAAAATATACAATACAGTTTACATCATCTTGCGTTGGCCATTCAGCGTTCGCTTCAACAAATTGTTTTATGCATTCAGACGTGTTCTGACAGTTTTTGTAATTAAATACCGCTGCAACATCTGGTTCCAGGCAAATTGACGTGTCTGATTGTCCATTGCAAGCAAGGGATGTTATTAGTACGAATATCAAACTGAGAATTCTAGTCATTATCTTTTCTTTTCAACTTTTTGCTGGGTCAAGTTGTTAAAGTGAATTTAACTAGAAAGTTTTTAAAATCAAACTTTAGAGTAAACCAACACTCGAAGTGTTTACAAACCCCAATCACAGTAGTGTTACCCCGGCCATTTTTTATATCAAATTATTGTTTTTCGAAGTAGGAACTTGTTACTTTAAAGCTGTGCTCTCAGACACTACTTATTCATACTGTTCCAATTCTTCATTTAAATCGCGCATGAATTCATCGAGTGAAACGATAAATCCCGTTTTATCATTCGCAGGAAAAACATCCAAGAGATACTCATTTTCAATAATTTGTTCAGCCAGTTCATTTTCGAAAGCATCTAGTGAGATTTCTTTCGTTTCATATTCTTGCCAATGACCAGCAATGCATTTAGCCGCAAAATATGGAGAAGACCAGATTGGAATCAGTTCACTTCCTTCGATCTCCGAAAAAGCATATTCACCCTTCTTGTTAATCAAGGTAAACAGGACTTCATTATCCGCTATTTTCTTCAGTGAATACTGATAGCGCTTAAAAGTATCCAACTTTAAAACGGCTTCGATTTCGGATGTGCTGAGTTGCATGGGATTTTGTTTAGTGAAATGTTGTTTATATTGTAGTACCGCTAATAACGAATTAATTTATTAACTATTTGGTGATAGTGTCGATACAATTTTGCATGTGTCACATTTAAAGTCGAAATGATTATGTAATGGTGTTTTTAAGTCCCATTTCTTATTGCAACTTGGGCAAGGTCTTGTTAATTGGTCGCCTTTGTACTTTTTATAATTATGCAAATAGTAATAGGTAGGAACTGCAGTTAGTTCTTCAATTTTACTACATATTTCAAGTCCTTTTTTGGAAAGTTGTGAAGTTATATCCTGCATCTGGTTTAATGCCCAACGTTCGCCAACTTCGCAATTCATTTGCAAACTATCACAAGAAATGTAATTTGTTTCCCAACTTAAGATAGGCATATAACCGTAGTCGTAATATTGAGGAAGCCGGTAAAGTGGAACAGATTTATTACAGTTTCCGCAAGTCAATGGAGATTCAATGGAGACATAATTTGTAATAAGAATATAGAAGTCTGACTTTAAACAATTACAAGGAGTTTTATAAGTGTCGGAAGATTTACCTGCGGTCTTCAATGTTAATTTGGAATTGCAGAGCTTTTCAATTTTTTCAATTTGTCTATTTACATAGAAGTTATTGAATTTTTTGTCCAAAGAGTTTTTTTCTAGCGTAAATGGTAAACAAACGATTTTGTTGTTTTCAAAGTATTGAGATTCGATTCTTCCTTGTGTCTGTCCGCTACCACGATAAAATGACATGAGTAATCTAAACTCTTCCATGAGTTCGTTTTTGTCTGCTTTGGTTTTTATGTCAATAGTTATTTCTTGAATGTACATTGTGTCAGTTATGCTTGCAGGTTAAATTTTGAGGTGAGGCGAACGGCCTAATTTTAAAGTAAATTATTGCTTCGAAGTTAAAATTATTTTGTTTCAAAATTATAGTTCTAGCGAAGTGAAATATAAGGATTTCGTTTGACGGCTATTATGCCATGTCCTTCTATTCATTTTCTCTATTTCCGTGTATCTTACAATCAAAAAGTAGACAAACACAATCTTCTAACCACACATTTTGTTTAAGGTCTTGACTAGGTTTTTTCATACTATTGATTAATAAATCTTCTTTAAGTTTAATTTCTTCTTTTAATTCAGTCAGTCGTACTTTCTTTTCTTCGTCTGTGTATTCACTCCAATCTTCGTGATTTATTTCGATTTCATGACACGTTTGTTTTTGCTCAACAATGCGTTCATTGATTTTTTCCTTCCATAAATCGTTATTCGACATATAAAGAGAGTAAGATAGATCTGTACTATCTAACAAATCAATTCTATTAATTCCTTGTTTAATTAAACACTCAGTAGCTCGATCCAAATCGTCTAATAGAAAATATAAATGACCGATTTCATATCCAGCAATTGTTTCGTGATTAACTGACTCAAAATCTTTGTACAATTTGTCAGCAATGAGTTTTACCTGTTCAATATTAGTTAATTCCCATTCACTTAAAGCCAGATTATAAAGGCTTCGGTTTTCAACATCCAAATTTGAGGCTGCTTTCTCAAAACAATCTTTGGCTTTTTGATATTCGCTCAATTGAAAATGACAGTAACCGATATTATGCAAAATATCTCTACGCTTTTCAATTTGATAGGCCTTTTCTAAAAATGGAATGGCTTCTTTGAACTTGTTTTGGTCTAATAGCATAAAGCCATATTGGTAATATGGATAAAATGATTTTGGATTTAACGCAATACATTCTTTTTGAATTTGAAAAGAGCGTTCGATAGCGTTATCTGTTTTCCAACGCCATTCTATTTCTGACCATTCAAAATAAAGAAACCAAGCAAAGTTATGGGTTGATTTAATTGTCTTTTTAAGGTTATATGCCTTTTCAAAATTGTCATAATCTTCTTTGTCGGTCTTTTGGTCATAATTCTCAAAATAGCCAATAGCCAATGAATTTATAAGGTCAAGATTTGTCGGGTCTTTCTCTAATTTTTGAAGTAATTCTTTAAGTTCTATTTCTGTTGTTGCGGTCATCTTATTTCTTCTCCCGTTTTATAGTCATAATAGTGAAGTGTCATTTGTTTTATATGTGACATTTCAAATTCCATCTTGTTCAACGTATGAAACTTATTTGCTAAAATTTGTTCTGCCTTAGTTTGCTCCTTTTTAAGATAAAAGTAGGTGTAAACTTTTTTTACGTTTTTAGCTTTTGAAATTGGTGTTAGAAAATCTGCATTTTTATTTGGTCCGGTAATAATTAGCTCTTCAACAAATGAGTTTGACAAACTAGAAAGATCTTCCAAAGAGCTAATGTTCATTAATCGTATATTTTTTAGAAATTTTAGAGCGGAAAGATCAGGTAATGATTTTATATGTTTCTCATCTTCAATTTTAAGTTTGATTAAACTCGTTAATTTTGAAACTGCAGAAATGTCTACAAGTTGCTTTACCCAAAGTATATCAAGTTCTTCAAGTTGTTGAAGTTTGTTAATTGAATCAAGGTTTTTTGATGTTCCAAACCCTATACAAAGTCGTTTCAAATTTTGAAGGTCATTGAGAAATGGAAGTTTGTCAACAGGATAACCTGTCAACTCTAGTTCATTTAATTTAGATAGCTTAACAATACTATCTAAACCTTTTGGTTGCCTAATGACTGATAAGTAATTAAGATTCGAAAGCTCTCCAAGAAAATCAAGAGAAATTTTCTTATCATTGAATTCACCAAGTTGTAAATTTTCTAAACTGTTCGCAAGGTGTAGAATTGGTTTTAAGTCAGTTACACCAGGTAGATAAATCCGAATTGCTTTTATGCCTTTATAAAATTTAAGGAAATTTAAATCATAATCTATGTTGGTTTGCCAAGTTGCTCCCCATCTATCACCTGCGTCCGAAAGTTCAATGCCATCAATTTTATAAAAAGCAAGTTTCTCAGCAATTTCACGATGTTGATTGTCGGATAGATTGTCAGCTATTTTAGCTAATGATAATGGATTCATTTCGTAATATTTGTAGTTGAGATTGCATCAAGGTACTATAAGTAATTTTTAGATGTCAGGCTAATAACTTGATTTATTAAATTGTTCGTTAATCTAAGTTAAACTTATTTTAGTTCGAATTGCTCCTTGTTCAACTTTGTTTTTACTCCTAGCAAAGTAGTAGGAGTGAGGCAAAACACTTATTTTAAGTCGTCAATAATCATCTAATATTTCTTCTATATCTAGTTTTCCGTTTTTATTTCTCCAATAAATCGATCAGCTGGACCATTTTCTTGTTCGGTTTCAAGATAGATTTCATCTCCATTTGTATTCATTAAAATCGTACCTAATCCGCGAGAATAGATGAATGGGAAAACATCTTTAAAAGCAATAATCCGATCATCTACTTCACCATAATTCGAGATTACATAAACCAATTCATCATCCTTAAGTTTTAATTTCTTTTGAATAGCATCCTGATTGTCTGTGGATTTATCAATTTTTGTCAAGAGTTGCATCTTCAAAATCGAATCCCAATTATGGTTCAATCTATTCATGAATTTTCCTCGCTTTTTTGGATTGGATAATTCAATAGAAGATCGTTCTTTAGCATCCTTTACGACAAAATTATGGATGAAAGCGCTTATTATTTTCTCTTTGTCATGCATAAGCATTGTTCATTTTCATTTATCAAAAACCCCTTTTTCAACTAAGTCAGTGTAGATCTGTTTTAAATTGTCGAGTGGTGTAAATTGTACTTCTTTCACACCATAATTGGTTTCAATCCACGTAAAACAGTCGTTTAAATTTCCAATAAAAAAGTGATTTGTTGTTTCATCGAAGTCCGGTTCATCTTGATTCAAGGTTTCAAAGGATAAGACATCATTGAATAGTTCGTCACCTTGATTGATTGTTCTTACCAGCGTCGATTTGTATGCATTGCCGTGTTTTTCAAGTGAAATCCAGTCGAAGGTCGCAGCATCAAAAAACGTATCTGTCTTAATGAATAGGGCAAGTTTTCGACCAAGTTTCAAATGCAGTTCTACCTTTTCCATTGCTATGTGATGTGTTGTCATGTTTGTTGAGTTCGAGGTTTTGCTCTGGGATGAAGCCGATTTTTTAAGTTAGTTTTTAATTCCTGCCCGGACATCCGTTCCGTCCTCAGTTCTGAAGTAGTGATCATCAATGGAAATATTTCCGTTGGAGATGTTCACCTTTACCCAACCAAAGGTAGTCGTGTTATTTACTTCTTTCTTCAATCCAATATAATTTATTTGTGAGGTAAATAAACTATAACCCATGCTCCAATAAAGTGAATTATCAATTATTTCATTGTAGGCAATGGTATCTACATTACTAGATCCTGAACCTATGAAATTTCCAATGGATACGGTATATTCTGTGTTCAACGTTGTCAAATAAATATTAGATGGATCAACAACATAGACTAATACATCTGCTGTGGAATTATTATCGACATCAAGAGACAATGAATCTCCAGCGCTTAAAACTATATCGGGATTATAATCCACATAATATCCATTAGTGTCAGCCTTGTCCTTTGTACAACTAATTAGTGTGGACATGATGAATAAAATCAATGTAAAATACCTTATGTTTTTCATACTGTTGTTTAATACAATCAACGGCTTTAACATTGATTTGGTTGATGAAGTATATAAATATAGTATAATTCCCCCCAAATACGAGACAGCTAGTTAAAGTGTAAATTTAACAGTTGTATATGAGAAGAGAAAGAAGAAAATTTAGTGCTTCATTTAAAGCAAAAGTTGCAATAGAAGCTTTGAAAGAGAAAGAAACGATCCAACAATTGGCATCGAAATTTGAGGTTCATGCTAATCAAATTACTCAATGGAAAAAGGAGTTTTTGGATGGTGCGGAAGATGTTTTTTCAAAGAAAAAATCTGAGGAAGCCTCTACAAATGAAGTGGAGAAAGAACAACTTTACAGTAAAATCGGTCGTTTACAGACAGAAGTGGATTTTTTAAAAAAAGTCTTGGGGAAATGAGTTTGGATCAAAAACGACACTTGGTTCATCGTAAAAACGCATCCTTGAGTATCGTTCAACAATGCGAATTGTTAGAGATTCATCGCTCTGGAATTTACTTTAAACCAAAAGGTGAAAGCTCCCTAAACTTGCGTTTAATGCGACTGATGGATGAGAAGTTTATCGATTGTCCGTTCTACGGGGTTCCAAGAATGACAACATGGCTCAGGGAAGATATGGGACAGAT
>JBDKHH010000309.1:0-4191 GCA_039797785.1 Bacteroidota bacterium
GATTCGTATTTAAAATACACGCCAATCTTGACCCAAAACACCGCGATAGAATTGCCTTTTTACGCATCGTTTCAGGAAAATTTGAACGCAATAAATTCTATTCGCATGTTCGTTTAGCGAAAAACTTCAAATTTCCGAATCCAACGTCGTTCATGGCGCAAGATAAAAGTGTGATTGATGAAGCATTCCCAGGGGATGTAATCGGTTTATACGATACTGGTAATTTCAAAATTGGTGACACACTAACGGAAGGAGAAAAAATGATGTTTAAAGGAATTCCATCGTTCTCTCCAGAGATTTTCATGGAATTGGAAAACTTAGATCCATTGAAATCAAAACAATTGGACAAAGGTATTCACCAATTAACAGACGAAGGTGTTGCCCAAATGTTCGTTATGCAACCTGGTAATCGTAAAATTGTTGGAACAGTTGGTATGCTTCAATTTGAAGTTATTCAGCACCGTTTGATCAATGAATATGGTGCAAACTGTCGTTTCGTTCCTAAAAATTACTACAAAGCTTGTTGGATCACAACGGATAACGAAGAACAATTGGAATCATTCAAACGCGCAAAAGGAAATTACTTGGCGAAAGACAAAGACGACAATTTAGTTTTCTTGGCTGAAACGCAGTTCTTATTGACAATGGCGGAACAAGATTATCCAGATTTGACATTCCACAAGACTTCGGAGTTTAAGTTGGAAGTGAAATAGAACATGGAGCATGGAACATGGAGCATAGAATTGAACCACAACAATTTTCAGACTGAAGATCTGTCCTTCGTCTTTTGTCTGGATGTCTTTTGTCTTGACATCTCAAAGTCCTTCTTCCCAAACTGGCAGATCCTGCAAATAATTCAAGGCATGCCTTTCACGATCGATGGAACAAACCACGTGTTCGATTCCGTTCGTCATCATGAGTAAATCAACATTGAGCTTGAAATTGTATTGTGCAATTTGATTGAACACTTTCTCAGTAATTGCTACTTCCGGAGCTTTGCATTCTATGATTAAAAGCGGTTTTGAATCTTTTCCAAACACAACAATATCACAACGGCGCGATAATTTATTCACTTCAATTGCCATTTCGGCGGCAATCAAGGCCATTGGAACTCGTTTTTCAGAAATTAAATAATGAATGATGTGTTGCCTCACCCACTCTTCTGGCGTCAACAACAATTGTTTCTTACGAATGATGCACCAAACAAACACTTGCTCGCTTTTACGAACCAATTTCAAATCGGCAAGCGGTAAATTTAAAGCTTGAAACATCTGTTTTGAAAGGTGAAATTACATTGCTAACAAAAGCAACTCGATGTCTTTGTATTTCAAGTCAAATACTTTTCCTAGAACTTCAGAAGTCAACGTTCCTTTGTAGATATAAACGCCACTTCGGAAACCATGATCATTTTTAATCAAATCACGACAACCTCCTTGGTCTCCCATATCCAATAAAATCGGAGAAAAGATGTTCGAAAGTGCGAATGACGCTGTTCTAGATACGCGTGAAGCAATGTTTGGAACGCAATAATGAATTACGTCATGTTTCACAAAAGTCGGCGCAATATGATTTGTCACTCTGGACGTTTCAAAACATCCACCTTGATCGATACTCACATCCACGACAACTGAACCACCTTTCATGCTTTCAATCATTTCTTCTGTAACAACACAAGGAGTTCGACCTAAAGGAGCGCGAATTGCACCAATGACGACATCTGCACGTTTCAAGGCTTTTGCTAATACTTTTGGATTTAAAACGGACGTATAAATACGCGTTCCAATATTGTTTTGAAGTCTACGTAAACGCGACAACGAATTATCAAATACTTTCACTGAAGCGCCAAGTCCAATCGCTGAACGAATGGCAAATTCACCTACTGTTCCAGCGCCAATTACAACGACTTCAGTTGGAGTTACACCAGCAATTCCACCCAACATGATTCCTTTCCCTTCATTAAAAGTTGAAAGCAACTCTGCAGCGACCAAAATTGACGTTGTACCGGCAATTTCTCCCATTGTACGAACAACTGGAAAAACGCCTTCTTCATCGCGAATGTAATCCCAAGCAATTGCAGTGACTTTCTTTTGCATTAATTTCTGCAAGATCACTTTTGGCTGAATTGATAATTGAAGGGCCGAAATCAAGGTTTGATTACCTGGCATTAATTCTACTTCTTCTTCAGACGGTGGTGCTACTTTAAAGATAATATCACATTGAAAAATCTCTTTTGTATCGTAGCAAATTTCAGCTCCCGCTTCGCTGTATTCAGTATCCGTGAAGTTTGAGCCTTCACCGCTTTTTGATTCAATTTTTACACGATGACCATTGGCAACCAACAACGAAACTGCTTCTGGAACCAAGGCTACACGTCGCTCTTGAAACGAAGTTTCCTTTGGAATACCAATATATAAACTGCCTTTTTTACGGGCAATTTCCAACATTTCTTCTTTTGGAAGCAAACTTCCTTGTTGGATTAATTTCTTCAGTATTTCTGGATCTGTAATCATTGCTCAACCGTTATCGTTCGTGTATTGTCGTCTTGATTACGAATATACACCCAAATCGTGTTATCTGGTAATAAATTGGCAATTTTTTCTGGCCATTCGATAAAACAAACGCCTCCGCCATACAACATTTCTTCAATTCCTATGTCATACGCTTCCTCTTCGCTTTTCAAACGATACACGTCAAAATGATAGATTTTACCGAACATTGCACTATCGTAAACATTTACCAATGAATACGTTGGAGAACCTTCCAGTTCATGAATGCCCATCGCATTTAATAAACCTGAAATAAATGTCGTTTTTCCAGCACCCATTTCGCCATCAAAAGCAAAAACGGAATTGTGTCCATATTCGTCCAAAAACTGCTTTGCAACGTGCGGAATTTCTTCAAGACTTGTAAGATGAAATGTCATGTTCAAATTTTCTTTCAACCCACAAATTTAAGCCTTTTCAAAAAGACTACAATTTTCTTAGAACAGAATAAATCGCTTTTAATTCTTCACTCGGTTTACCAAATTCAAATGTAACGCGGTAAACTTTATCGCTTGTAGCAATTTCAATCCATTCAGAACCACCATCAGCGCAATCGGGACAACCAATCGTTTCTTGTTCAGCGTAGAATTTCTCCAAATCAATTTTTGAAATGATTTGTTCCCATTCTTTAGGTGAAATGCTTATAGAATCCATTTTTTCTGGAAAGTCTTTTGGATTTGTTCTGCCATAAGCTTTTTCATAATGAATAAAATCCTCAGAAGTGTAAGTGTTTTCTTTAAAACAATACCCATTGCACATGCCAAAACTAAAACCATGTTTCACACTGATAATCTCACGCTTTTTATTCGAAACAGCGCAACTAATCAAGCTGAATAGAGCAATCACAAAAACAAGAAGTACATTCCAATGCTTCATCTTACTTCTTCGTGTTGAGTACAACAAATGGAATCAACACTTCTTCCAACGAAATTCCGCCGTGTTGAAAAGTGTTTCCATAGTAATTCACAAAATGGTTGTAATTGTTTGGGTACACGAAATAATCGTATTCCTTTGCAAAAACGAATTCTGAAGACATTTTTCCTTTTGGAAGAAATGCATCTTGCGGATTCGCCACTCTGAACACATCCTTTTCATTGTAGGATAATCCACGACCAACTTTGTAACGTAAATTTGAGTTGGTATTACGTTCTCCAACAATCTTAACAGGATTGGAAACACGAATTGTTCCGTGATCAGTCGTAATAATCAATTTTGCACCGCTATCTGCAATTTTCTTAACGATGTCATGCAACGGTGAATGATCGAACCAAGAAACTGTCAGCGAGCGATATGCCGCTTCATCATCTGCTAATTCGCGAATCACTTCCATTTCAGTGCGCGCATGTGAAAGCATATCCACAAAATTGTAGACAATGTAATTCACATCATTTTCTTTCAATTGATTGAAATTATCCGACAACTTTTTACCCGCATCGTAGTTCGTAATCTTATTGTACGACCATTTTACATTTTTCCCCAAACGCTTCAAATTCGCATCCAAGAAGTCTTTTTCATGCATATTTTTCCCGCCTTCATCGTCTTCATTTTTCCAAAGAGTAGGGAATTTTTTCTCAATTTCACTTGGCATCAAACCTGCAAAAAAGGCGTTTCGTGCATAATGTGTTGCCGTTGGTAAAATCGAAAAGAC